>JAOZMR010000008.1 GCA_029934215.1 Pontiellaceae bacterium
CGGAAATCGGCCCTTGAAGCGAAGCGGAAAGATAATTTTCTGAAAGAAAATAACGACCCAAGGGAGTGGTTCATCTTCAATCGGCAATGCCTATCCCTTCGATATTCGACATTCCTTGTTCGATATTCGATATTCCTCTCCTCTCCCCTCGGCTGTTTCTCTGACTCCCTCTAGCGACAGCGGTTGTGAAAAATCTTAAGTTCCTTTGTGGTCTCTGCGCTCTCTCGTGGCTAAAACTCTTCCGCGCATGAACGATTTTAAGCCCAGTTCACCCAAAGAACGAGGCTGGGGAGGGAGAGCTGGAGAATTGGAGTGATGGAGTGATGGAGTGATGGAGTGTTGGGGGAGACAGGAAAAATTGGAGTTCTGGAACGATGAAAACTTTATAGGATGCCACACATCTAACAGTTCCAATAGTTGGAACCCTTTTCTTCCAATCGGAAATCGGCCCTTGAAGCGAAGCGGAAAGATAATTTTCTGAAAGAAAATAACGCCCCAAGGGAGTGGTTCATCTTCAATCGGCAATGCCTATCCCTTCGACATTCGAAATTCCTTGTTCGATATTCGATATTCATCTCCTCTCATCTCCTCTCCTCTCCCTTCATTCTTCCAGCAGAGATTCAGAGAAGTTGTATTAGATTGATTTACTACTCTTCATTGTGGCATTTGGTTTGCTATGTTTGGCGGTGTGAACGATGGAAATCAATTTTGGAATGTAAATGTCGGGGTGCTGCAATCGCGCTTCCCTCGTGTGGCGGAGCTGGTGCAACGGTCCGGCTTGCAGGGGAATGTGTGTAGTTTTGCCGCTAAGGATGGTGCCCCAGCTTATGGAATCCGTAGGGATGGGAAGATTCAACCCGTGACTAATCCGGTCAATCCGCTGACCAAGATTAATGAGCAATTGAAACAGTGGGCAGATAAGTTGCAGGATTTTACTCGTCCAGTTCTGATTCTTGGGGTTCATCCGGGAATGGAGATTTTGCATGTTTTTAATCTTCGGGAAAATGCGAGCAGCGTTTTGTGTAAGCAGCCGCTTTGGATTTGTGTCGATTCGCTTCCTGCTTTTGTAGGGTTTTTAAATACGTATGACGCAGAGGCGTTGTTGAGTTCGCCGAGGGTGGAGTTGTTTGTGAAGGAGGATATGCCCGCTCGGGTGGATTGGTTGCGTGCAAACCCGCAGTTTCCTTATCTCTTTTCTATGGTTTCGGTGTCGCCGCCGCCCGTTCAGCAGGCGGTGCTCGCCCCGCTGGCGCAATTGATTCAAGAACGCTCGGCGCTTGTTAAAAAATATCAGGAAGAAAACGACGCCTATTATGCCGATATCACTGATGAGCAGTTGGCGGAAAATCTTTCTGGACAAGCGGGACGCAAGCCACGGCTACTGGTTCCAACTTGTCCGTGGTCGTCGGTGATCCAGTATAGCATCCGTGACACGGTTTCCGCGTTTAAGCGGGCAGGGTGGGAGACGATGGTGCTCGATTCGCCCGCGATGCTGACTCCGCATTATGCGATGGAGTCGATCAACCAGTTTAAACCCGATCTCTTTCTTTATATAAACCACTTGCGTCAGGAGGTTGCGGGGGTTGTTCCTGAAAATCTCATGATGGTCAGTTGGATTCAGGATCCGCTTCCGCATGTGAATAATGTGGACGCTGCAAAGAAATGGAACGAGATCACCACTCCGCGCAAGCGTGATCTTATTGTCGGTTATACCGGACAGCTTAAGCCGTACGGATATAACGAAGAGCGACTGCATCCGCTCAGCATGATTGTTGATACAGAGATTTTTAAGCCGCGCGAATTGACACCGGAGCAGATTGAGAAATACGGATGCGACGTGATGTTCGCCTCCAACTCTGGCATGCCGACCGAGCGGCGCGTTAAAGAGAACCTCGTTCCAATGTTTGAGGATGTGGGCTGGGATGAAGCAACGCTAATGGAGTTTCATGATAAGCTCTGGGACTATTATCGAGCCGGAAACACCATCACGAGTTATCAGCAATTGATTAATTTTTTACAACTCGACGCCACCCCAGAAGAGACCCGTGTTCAGAATCTTTTTTGGCGGTTGAACGATACTATTTATCGTCATGTCGTTATTGAATGGCTGGATGAATATGCCCAAGAAAATTCCGACTTTAAGTTGCATCTTTATGGAAAAGGTTGGGAAGAGCATCCGCGCTTCGCGAAATATGCTAAAGGTGAACTCGCCCACGGCGAGGAGCTTTCTGTTGCTTATCAGGCGGCAAAACAGTGCTTGCATTTGAATGCTGTGGAGGGAGAACATCAAAGGGTTTTGGAGATTTTTGCGACAGGCGGACGACTGCTCTTGCGAAACCCAATCATGTCAAAAGAACAGCAGTTAGTTGACCACCACACGCGTCATATTTTTGATAGCATTGATAACCGGTCCGGCTTGGTTATGACGCCAGGTTTGAGTGATTTTGTTTTCATATTGCTGGAACCTCAAGGTGTGTCATGTATGACGGAGCAAACGGATGCTCCTTTGACTGAAAGGCTCAATGATCTGTTTTTTAAGAAACTCTCATGGCTTGATGATTCTTGGGATGATTGTCGGTTTAGTTCCGCTCAGGATCTGTCGGGAAGGCTACAGTATGCCGCCGCCGGTAATCGAACGGCTTACGCGCGTGTTTTGCAACTGACTGACCGGTTCATTGAGCAACAGTTGTCCAATGCTGCCATTTCATTGCTTTCATTCGCGCAGCGGCGTAAAACAAGTTTGGCAGTGGGGGCAGGTCTGCGCTCAATCATTCGTTTGGTGCAGGCCATTTATAACCGACCACCGCAGGAAGTTATGGATGTATATGATCAGGTCCAGTGCCCGGGGGCTGAGATTAAGCTTTATTTGTCCCGTTATTTATTGGAGCACGGCTGCTCCGAGGCGGCAGTCAATATTTTGTCCTCGATCTCCTCGCAGTTGCTGTCTGCCAAGCAGAACCTGACACTAGCATCGATTCAGTCAATGACCGGAAATATTGAGGAAGCACACGCTTCTGTCGCACGGGCCTACGGCCAATCGGGGACCCTGACGAATGGGTATGCTGATGTGGGGCGCAGGAGCGCCGGTATTCGGGATGCGCGCGTCTATTTCGATGGATTGGAAATGGATAGAAAGCAAGAGCGATTGCACTCCACCTCCTATATTTCGTTGGCTCAACAGCAAGTGCGGTGTGGAAATATTTCAGAGGCCGAACAAACCATCTTGGCCGCTTATGCAAAAGATACGGGTCTGAAAGGAGCCTTTGCTCACGCGGCATTTCATCATTATGGTAACTATCTCGACTTTCATGCCGCAAAAGAGATCTGGATCCGAGAGCCTCTTGAAAGACGATGCCATCGCGCCGAAAGTCTTTTGTATACAATCGCCCATTTTGAAGAGGATGAGCAACGGGTAGATCAGCGGATTCTCAAAGAATACGAAAGCAAATCGGCCTTGAAGGGTGCTTATTCGCAGATTGCTCTTCAATATCTCAAGCAAGGAAATGCTGACAAGGCTTTAGACTATTACAGCTGGGACGAATCGTTATCAAAAAGTTCGATCGGCGACCGAGGACACCGGGATGGGATTTTGTGGGTGGTGTCCGGAGACACTCCGACGGCAGTGACAGAGACCGTTTCTCCTGACTATCTCTCAGGTCTTTTATACGCCTTGCACGACCTGCAGCAGGCGGGCTGTGCCCGCCCGATGGAATCGGAAATATTCCATATGCTAGGTCAGCTCGTCTTAAAATCCCCTCGTCTGCAAGAGCACCCGATGATTCCCGCTTTCCTGTGGGGGAAAATGGGCGACCGACAACATGTGGAAAGCTATTTGAAGCACATCACGAATGTTCATCGTCGTTCTGAGTTTCTGTATAACCTGTTGTTTTTCAGCGGACTCGCAGAATCCCGGCAATCACCGTTTATTGATCTTCTTGGTAAAATGGACACAGTTCAGCTGAATGAAGGAGCTCGCCTGAACCATATTCTCACATTGCTTTATCACGGATTCGATGAATCCACGCTTCGGGAGTGGAAGACGTATTGCCGCACATTCCCATTCAGCTTTGTTAATGGTTTCATGCGAGTTCCGTTTGTCCGGATTTTGGCAAAACACGGCGGTTACATAGATCTGGAGGCAGCTTTGGATCAGTATAGTTGTCGCCATTCACTCTGTTCGGCAAACCGAACAACTCGATGGATTCACCACTGCGCCGAAATAGAGTTGCCGCGACAAGAAGATCTCGGTCTCCACACCTTGATTCTTCCTGCCTTTTTCGAAAATATGCTTGCCCGAGAGTAACTTAGACATAATGGAGCCTAATCATGTTACCACCTGCTGTATTAAGTGATGCTGAAAAAAATTGCCTGATCTACTGGCTCAGGGATTTCGAAAAAAATGAAAAACCGTATGTAATTTACGGAACCGGAAATATTACGCGTGATATTCTCCAGCTGGTTAATTATCTCGGGCTGAAACAGCCTGAATATCTAATTGATCATGCTGCTGCCGTCGCGGAAATAGAAGGATTTCCCATTCATTCAAAAATTCCGGGCAATCAGATACGGGATACCTGTGTTGTTATTGGATCGAATACATACCATCGCGAAATACGCGAACGCATTATCGAGCAGGCAGGTCCTGAACAGCAGATCTTCGACTTCAGTCATATTCGTGGGGCAGATGATGGAGTTCGAGAATTTTTCGACAATCTTCATTGGAAAGAACAGTTGCGACTATTACATGGTGTTTCACTGGCACATGGCCACTATTGTGTTGTCGGAATCAATGCATACACCATCGAGTTAGTCCGAAAAATAAAACAGAGTTCAGTTCAACCGCCCGATTTTGTCTTTGATTTTGGAAATTTCACTGAAAAGGAAATTCGTGGAATACCGGTTTGTGCCTCATCAAAGCACCCTGTGATTAAGAATTGCGCGGTAGTTTATAACGCACCGGGAATCCTTCGGTCGGAAATGGGGGCGCTGTTGGAAAAGCATATCGAACCATCGTGTGAATTTATCAATTTTGCGGATCGAGCGGTTTGCAGTAATTATTTGTTCGAAGAACGGCAAAGCTGCGAGGGTCCCGTATTTTTGGCGAAAACCTTGTTTCTTGGTGTAAATACAAAATGTAATCTGTGTTGTAAATATTGCTATGATCCAGAAGAACGTAGAGCATTGAATCAGCAGTCGGACATGCCGTTTGAATTTGCTGTTTCTATGCTTGAACAACTTAAACAGCATGTCAGCCTGCTAACGTTGGGGTCATTTGGTGAACCCATGCTATATCCCCATCTGGGAAGTCTAATCGAAAAAGCAACCAAACTGGGATATTCCAACATCGATTTTCCGACCAATGCGGTATTGCTTACCCGAGATCGTTCCATGCGACTGGCGAGGGCTGGGCTGAATCACATTCATGTATCACTCGACACTCTGGATGTGGCCTATAATCACGAACAGAGAGGGATTGATACGGAGCAAATTATCAACAATATTGAAACGTTCAGTAAGTCGACTGGTTTGGTCGTGGCAATAAATACGGTTGTGACTCCGCAAAATCTGCACCTGATCCATCACCTCCCGGAACTGAAGCTGCGTGTTCCGACATTAAAAAGAATTGATCCTATGCCGGTAACAGCACAAGGCGACGGTTTTTTCACAAACGGGTTCGATATGAGCGCCTCGCAGGAAAAAATCATGGAGGCCATTGCTCGTTTGGAAGACCGTTGCCAAGCTTATGGTGTGGAGTGCGGCAGCACAGACGCGCTTGAGCAGATGAATCGGAAAATTCGGAAAAAAAGCTGCTCCCGACCGTGGACTCACATCTATATCGATAGTAATGGAGACGTAAAGGTTTGTAACAGTGCATATTATCAGGAATCGGAATATCTGTTGGGGAATGTGATGAAGTCTAGGGATATTCTGAATGTTGTCCGGTCCACGATGGCGGTCGAAATGCGGAAGCGATTGATGAGCGGCTTGCTCCCGAAATCCTGCGAAGGGTGTAAATATGCCATCTAACTTTAACCTGCCCGTCGGTAGATTCCCTGATTTTCATGAAGTCCGCCTAGAGGTTACCAATCACTGTGGATATAACTGTTTTTGCTGCCCTCGGGAAAAAATGACTCGCTCATGTGGTCGAATGAGCCTTGAAAACATCCAGCGAGTTGTCGCCGAAATTAAATGTATCGACCATCCATTTAAACTTCATTTGGTCGGCTATGGAGAACCGTTGCTTCTGTCTGATCTTCCTCAGCTGGCAAGAGTGGTGAAAGAACAAGTTCCGCATGCAAGTGTCTACACGATAACAACCCTTGGAGTAAAACGGTCCCGGGAATATTTTGAGGACTTGCTGCGCTGGTTCGATGAGGTTGAAGTCAGCTTTTATGGTAGTACGCGGGAGCAGTATCTGACGATACACGGTGTGGATCGATACGATCTAGCCTTGCACAATCTGGAGATGATTCAGGCCGCCGCACGTACACTCGATAGTTCCGCCGCAATCAATATCAAACTGAATGATTTCACACAAATGCCGCGCCCTACTACTGATGCCGAACGAGCTGCTGCGACTCTCCTTTCGACTCAATTCAAAAAAATGGGATTCACAATTTCTTCAACAGAGCTTCATAACTACGGTGATGGCCGTTCCTATACCTGTCGAAACAGTTTCGAGCCTTGCTCCGTCGCATGGGGCATGCGAAGTCACATTCTACAGATTACCTGGGACATGAAGGTTGTTCCTTGTTGTTTTATGTTTAACGCGGATGTCGTCTGGGGAGATCTAAATAAAAAGTCGCTACAGGAAATATTCAGTTCACCTAACCGCGCTGATTTTCTCAGAAACCTTCTGCTCGGCAACGCTGATCTGTATCCGGCTTGCAAGAACTGTTCGGATAATTCTGGGGGAAGTCCGGGTGAAAAAAGTCGACTAATTCGCTACCTGCAATCACGGGAGATCCATATGGCTAACGCTCATCAACTTCAGATAGATCCTCAAGCCTTATTTATTGAAACCTACCTGCAAATGAGGATGGCGGATGTCACCGGGCAATACGCTGGCATTTTGATTTGGGGGACGGGAAAGCACACGGAGTTCCTCATGGACGTCATGTCTCCTGATCAGCTGAATCAGGTGGTTGGTATTGTTGATGAAGGCACTGAGGCTGACCGTTTTTATCAATGGACCCGCATTGCTCCTGACAAAATTCATACGATAGAGGCTGATGCTGTAGTGATCTCATCGGATCTTCATCAATGCGCACTTAAAGGACAGGCTGAAACATACACATCGCTGCCAGTTATTACTTTGTATCTGGGATTGTCGATCGAACCTTTACTTGAAGAAAAATATAATCGGTTGCGTGCCGTTTCTCGAACGAAATGGCACAGCTGGATAAAAACAAACGCCTGCGAGCGAATGGATGCGATACGCGCATGGGATATTTTTGAAGAAAGCCGTTGGCGGTTCCATTTGGCGAGATACCGCTTTGCCTGCTCATATACCGAAGGCAAAAGAGTCGGCGATATTGCCTGCGGCACGGGATACGGAAGCGAAATTCTTTTCAAGCGTGGAGCAGCGAAGAGCGTGGTCGGGGTGGATTTGGCGGAGGATGCCGTCACATATGCTCGAAAATTTCATGCGGATGGTTATATCGAATATATTGCCTCTTCCGGCGATGCGACCGGGTTGAAGGATGAAGCTTTTGATTTGCTGACGTCCTTTGAAACATTGGAGCATTTGCCAGACGGTAAGGCGTTGTTGGCTGAATTTTATCGTTTGTTAAAGCCGGACGGCACGCTGATTATTTCTACGCCGAATGACTGGCCGCTGGATGATAACCCACACCACTGCGCGGAATATGATTTCGACGGATTCATACAGGCACTTGAGCCGTGGTTTGAGGTGCTTGAAGTGTATAATCAGAATTCAGGAGGCGGCTCGCCGAACAATCACGATCAGCCCGCAGGTATAGTTGAAACCACTTTGAGAAACCGTGATCTTGCCGAATGTTTCATTGCTGTCTGTAAAAAGAAATCATAATGCCGAATCACTCATCATTCGATCAACATGCCTATAACGCTGTCAGCGGGTGGCCTGTCGCCGCCGGCTTTAACGCCGTGCGCGACGGGGTTGACTATGCCGCACTGTTGCAGTGGCGCCTGTTGAGTGTCGTAAGTCGCGCCCTTCGTGTCCAACGTGAGTTGTTTGATAATTCTGTCGAACTCTCTATTCTGAACGCCCTGAAAGAAACCGGCTATCGCCAGCTGTGGATTGATGAACCGCCGCCAGCCAATCTTTATGATGAGGTTAAGGCACGTTGCGATCTTGATATGGCGCGTGCAAGCAAAAAAACGATTTTCGCACCAGTCATGATTCGCCAGTCGCAACTGTTAGAACAGATGGAGTCGCGTGCCGACTGGCTCTTTCTTCACAACCTGCCCGATCCCAATGTCCCGCCGCAGTCGATGATTCCAGCGGAAAACAAGCTCTGGTGCAGAAAACTTTTCGACGCCGTAATAAGCGGGCTAGAAGCACAGGGCATCCATTTGCTGGAAATTGACAAGGAGTTGATCCATGTCGATATCATCCGCTCTGATCGGCTGATCCGTTTTGCCCGTCTTCAATTGCAGATCATTCAGCCGGATCTGTTGATGATCCCGACCGAAGACGGTTGGTATCCTTGCTACTACCTCGAAGCGGCAAAGCATCTGAACATCCCAGCTTTTCTGTTGCAGCACGGTCTCGACTGCGAGCCGTTCATTTTTGACGACTCTCGCTGCGAATATGCCGCTCTGTGGGGCAGCGCACGGTTGGAGCAATACTGCACGCCGCCCCGAGAATGCCGAATCACCGGCGGTCCGCAGTATGACCAGTTCCGTATGGACAAAATCGAGTGGAATCCTGATGGGAAAGTCTTGCTGCTGGCGCTGCGCCCAAATTATTCCGACAAGCTTCACTTCCCGTCACGCAGTCCGGCCGTACAGACCGCATTGCTCGATGCAGTCTGCGATTTTATGGACGATCATCTTGACGAAAAACTGGTCATCAAAATGCACCCGAGCAGTTTGGCGTCCCCCTTGCTCGCGCAGTTGGGGAGACGGGATAAGACTGGACGGTGTCGCATTGCGGAGCAGGCCGAATCATTGGCCGATCTCGTTGTAAACGCCAAAGTTGTTTTGACCGAAGATTCGACCGCTGGGTTGGATGCCATGCTTGGCGGTAAGCCGCTTGTTTTTGCGCATTTTATGCCGTGTAGGCCGACTTTGCCAATGACCGAATATGGAGCGGCGCTGAACGGGTTCGGAAAAACGGCGCTGCTTCAGGCTCTTGAAGTAATCGTTTTGGGCAGGCTGGATGCTGCCGCGATGCGGGCTGGTCAGCTCCGCTTTATTGAAGATTTTGCAGGGCCGCTGGACGGATATTCCGGTCGGCGAGTCATGGACTTTATGGACGATATTCTGAATGGATAAGCTACAACAGAGATTTATGGAAATCCTGAGGGAAGACGCTGTTGATCCGGCGGAATTCCCGTCGCATTTTCTGCCGCTGGCGGAAAATAAGGCATTTCTTGAAGCATGTTTCCAGGCATTGGAAACAGCACCAGTCGCCGACGGATTCTCGCGCACGGCCCTGTTGCTTTTTGACGCCGGCCAAAAAGAAGACGCCCGCGAATTGTGGAAGCGCGATATTGCTTCCGGATCCATTTCCTGGTGGCAGCACAACCGCTATCTGGTGGCAGTATTTGAGATGGACGGGTACGAAGCAGCCGCAGCCGTTCTGGAGCAGATTGAACAGTCACATCCCGACCGAAAAAACAGCCGAACTGCTCTGGGAATGATGTTACTGAGAACCAATCCGCAGCAGGCGGAGAAGCTCATGAAGCAGGATGCCGCAGCCGGGCGACTGACCGCCGGATTCAAACTGAATTATGCCTGCGCGCTTAGCGCGGCGGAACGAATGGCTGAAGCCATCCGCACCGTAGAAGAGGCTTACGCGGAACGCCAATCGCTGAATGAAGGGTTCATTCGGATTGCCCGGGCGGCCCCGCAAATCATGCCTCGGGTCGCTCTCGATCTATTTCGCCGGGATATGGAACATGGGCCGATTTCATTAGGAGCCGATGAAGAATATATTCACCGGCTCCGAACATTGGAAGGCATTGAAAGTGCGATTGAATGGATGGAGCAGATAGAAAACAAAGATAGGGCCCAGCATCTTTATTTGCTTGTACTGAATTGGGCACTTCGGCAAGGTTATTTGTTTTATGCAGATCGTCTGCAGCAATCCGCAACACACACCGCTATTGATTTGAAAGAAAACTACAACGGGATAAGTCAGGTTATGGAATCGATTAGGCATGAACGATCACAGCAACAGTATCACTTCTGCACGATCATCACCCCGAACTATCTGTGCTACGCGCTCGCTTTGCATGAATCATTAATTGAGCATAATGATTGCGCGGTTCTCCATGTACTACTCTGCCCAAACGGAACCGAAGATCAAAGCCGCAAATATGCGTCAGACTCGTTGCGCTTTTATTATTCCGACGACCTCTGTACGGAGGGAACCGCCAAAGCCCTGTCGGACAAATATCACGGCAAATACGAAGACGGTTTCCGCTGGGCGATGAAGTCGGTCATGCTGACATACCTGCTGACAAAAGAAGATTGCGATAAAGTATTTTTCGTTGATTGCGATATTTTCTTTTTTGACGACTACACCTTCCTGTTCGATGAACTCGATGACTGCGCCATGATCGTTTCGCCGCACTGGAAGCCGTACAGCGAACCGGGTAAAGATAAAACATTCATCTACGAAGAGCTTTTCTACAACGGCATGTTCAACGCCGGCTTTGTCGGCGTTTCACAGAACGGACTTGATCACCTCGACTGGTGGGCGCGGGCCTGCCTGTTTAACTGCTATAAAGATATCACCAACGGCTTCTTTGTGGACCAGACACATCTGACCGTTCTGCAGGCGCATTTTGACGATGTCAAAATTCTGAAGCACCGCGGATGCAACGTTGCGCACTGGAACGAACTGGAATCACCGCGCATCCGGCAGGAAGACGGAACGGTCCTTATCCAAGGCAAATACCCGATTGTCTTCTGCCATTTCGCGTTGCTCTGCCCCGACCGCTATATCAATGGTGCCGACAAACACCTGCACGTTTACTTCTGGAAATATGTCCACTGTCTGAAAAAGCACGGGCTGACTCGTCTTCGAGCGCTCTTCACGCAGCTCGACTCGCAGCTCTCAGCGCTGATATGGATGCTGAAGGAAAGCGGAATTAATGAAGTGTCGCTCCCCGGGAATGATGAAGACGTTAGCGCGTGGCTGGAGCGCAAGGGAATCACTGCCCATGCAGAAACAAAATTTAAAACCGTTGTGCTCGTCTGCGAAAGAGGCTCGGCGGCGGAAGCAGAAAGCACACTGAACGGCACAGTCGAAAAGGAAGATCTTTTCATTATTGAACGGGAGTCGACTGAGCCGATTGAAGAGGAGGTATTTGTTGCCTCCGCTCCGCAACGCTTCATGCAGGCTCTCTCCGAACTCCAGGCTGAAGGACGCAAACGCATTATGATTTATGGCGGTGGCATGCACACCCCAAAAATGCTTTCCCGCCCGCTGGATCTCGCAGATATGCAGTTGGTCGGCGTCGTCGATGATGCCCCAGAGAAAAACGGACTGTGGCTCTGCGGACTGACCGTTGTCTCCGCCGAAGAGGCAAAACAGCTAGACGCCGACGCCGTGATCGTTTCTAGCGACACCATTGAGGACATTCTTTTTGAACAGGCCTGTGCAACGTTCCCCGAACTCCCAGTCTACAGGCTCTACGGAGAAGACCGCGATGCATAAACTTTCCGTCATCATGTCCGTACTCAACGGCGAACGGTTTATTGAAGAAACTGTCCGCAGCGTTCTAGAGCAAACCTTTTCCGACTTTCAGTTCATCATCGTGGACGATGGGTCGACCGACCGGACCAAAGAGCTGATCCGGCAATTCGCCGACAGCCGCATTCAGCTGATTGAACTGCCGCAGAACGTCGGAATTCCGGCGGCGCGGAACATCGGACTCGCCGCCGCCGGCGGCGAATTGATTGCTGTCGTCGATGCAGACGATCCGCCGCTGGTCGAGCGATTCGAAAAGCAGGTTGATTTTCTGGGAAGCCATTCGCAGGTGGCAGTGGTCGGATGCCAGTTCCGGGTGATGAACAATGACGGCGTTTTTGTGACCGATTCCAAAGCGCAAAACGATTCCCCGATAGGAAACGTCGCGAATCTCAATAATATTCTCCGCGGTTCCATATCCACCATGCACCCCTGTGCCATGTACCGCGGCGATCTGCTGCGCAGCTTCCGCTACGACGTACGCTTTAAAGTCGGGCACGACTACGACCTCGGCCTGCGTCTGTACGAAGCCGGATGGCAAACCGATAACCTCGATGAATACCTGAACCTTCACCGCGACCATCCGCGCAGCGTCACGGACGTTTTTCGCGATGTCGATTTCAACGATCATCACACCGCTTTTTCCGAGTTCGCTGAACGCCTGACCGGAACCGCGTTTAACGATAACGAATTGAAAGCCTATGCATGGTCGTTCCATTTCCGATTTCTTCCGTCCGGACTCGACTCCATTGATTCTTCGCGCACCATTTCGATTTTGAAAACCCTGCTGGATGCCTACAGTAAAAAACATCCAGATCTCGTCGGTCGGGAAACATACCGCAGCATTCTCGTCGATGCCGCACCGCGCGAAGCACTCATTCTCAGGGCCTACTGGAAGGAACTGCTGCAAAACCATTCGGGGCGGGGCTGCCTTTATCTCTACGGCGCCGGACAGCATTCGGTCTGGCTGGCAGGACTCTGCCGCGAGCTCGACATGCAAATTGAGCTTGTCTTTGATGATATTCCCAGACAGGACGCATTGGAAAGCATCCCGATCAGGCAAACCGATCAGCTCGCTGAAATCAAACACGGCTCCGTTTTGATCTCTTCCGACATTCATCACCGGGCCATGAACGAAAAACTGAACACTCGTTTTCCAAATGCGGACTTTCGCATCATCGACCCTTATCAGGATTTCCCGACCGGACCGTTCCTTAAATACTAGAGGCATGCATGAAACCAGCGAACATACAACCGTTTTTTGATGGGCTTGAGCTCTACATCACCCCGCAGAACACCTGCAATCTGCGGTGCGATTTTTGTTGCAACCGCCATATTCTCAACGACCCAAACCGGCTCTCAGATGAAGTGCTGTATCTCAAACTGCAACCGCTGTACGAAAAGGCTAATATGATCTGGGTGGTCGGCGGCGAAATCACCGCGCTGGCCGGCATGAAGGAGTACATCCGTTTTTTTGGCGAAAACCACCCGCAGGTCAACCTCGCCATCATCACCAACGGAACCAACTTTGATGAGGAGTGGCAGCGGCTCTGCGTGGAATTTGATGTCTTTGTCCGCTGGTCCATCAATGCTGGCGACGAAATCAGCTATGAACGCTCCGCCCGCTATCCAAATGCAAAAGAAACCTACCGGAAAATCATCGGCAACCTGCTCTCGTTCAATCGGATGAAAGCTGACGCCAGGCGGCCTTATCCTCGCCCCGGCATCACCAACGTGTTGACACACCAGTCGGCAAATGACATGCCTTCATTCATTCGGTTCGCTTGCGAACATCGCTTCGCCGCCTGCATCTACAGCGGACTCGAAGGCGAATGGATCGGCGATACAGATGGCGTCCTGGACGATGACTGGCATCTAGAAGCCAACCGACGCGTTCTCGAAATGAAACAGTTGTTTGAATGCTGCACGCCGATTCAGATTGAGCACATGCCCAACCGATTCTACGAGCAGGCCAAACGCGAAGCAAAACTGCGCATCGAAACCGACCGCGAAGCCGTTCTCGCCGATTATGCGCAAATCCAAATCGTCTGCAACAGCTCTACGGAACAGATGAAAAAAGAATATGCCGCGTACAGGCAGAAAAAAAATAAGCGGCCTTTTCCCGTAGAAATAATTGAAATTGACGGCACCGCCGTCTGCCCGCGCCCGTGGAACTATATTGCCCTCAGCCCCAACGGATCTGTAACCCCCTGCTGTCGCCGTATTCTCACGCTTGGCAACATCAACGAACAGCCGATTGAAGAAATCCTTAACTCAGAAAAAGCCGTCCGGCTTCGCGAACGGATGCTCGCCGGCAAGTTCGACCATTGCTGGGGATCGTGTGAACGAAATCTCAACCCGGACAGCTCTTCTGCCTACCGCTATCGCGAACGGGTCATCTCTCAGCGCGACAACTGGTTTGACGGCAGCAGCGAAACCAGACAACAGCTTGAACCGCACTTTTTCGAACTCAAGCTGAATGCTCTGCGGGCCGACGGCATCACACATCTCGCCGTGTACGGTGCCGGCGTGCATACACGGCGGTTGCTACTCTCAGACGCCGCCCGGCAATTCGAAACCCTGAAAATCGTTGACGACAACCCGGCAACGCACGGGCAGGAAATCTGCGGATTCCCCGTTGGCTCCATGCGGGATGCACTGGATGCCAGCTGCGATACCCTGTTGATTTCATCGGATGCCCACGAGGCAAAAATGTTTCAAAAAGCAAAAGAAACACTGCCCAAAACTGTCCGTATTAAATGCCTTTACCAAACCCGAACTGCCTGAACAGGAGAAAGAAAATGCGCTCACCGGCTGACATGGAAATTATTCAGATCGACATCACCAATGCCTGTCCGCATTTGTGCTCCAATTGTACGCGCTTCTGCGGCCACCACAAAAAACCGTTTTTCATGGACGAGGCCACCTTCCGAAAAGCTGCGGAATCGATGAAAGGCTTTTCCGGAACCGTGGGTATCATGGGCGGCGAACCGACGCTACATCCGAAATTTGAAGAACTACTCAATATCTACCGCGACATCCTCTGCCCCGGGCGCGAGCTCGATGCAGGGCGCGAGCCGATTGCCGATTTTTCCGCTCACTCCCAAAATCTGCTTCAGGGAATCGAACAGGGCGTTCCCGGGCTCTGGACCTCGCTCGGTGCCGGCTATGCCAAGCACTTCGAAATCATCCAGGAGATATTCAGCTTCCAGGCCATCAACGACCACACCAATGCCGGCCTCCACCAAGCGTTGCTTATCTCGCGCAAAGACCTTGGTGTTTCGGATGAAGAATGGTTCCAGCTACGCGATAAATGCTGGATTCAAAATCTCTGGAGCGCGGCCATCACTCCCAAAGGTGCTTTTTTCTGCGAAGTCGCCGCCGCGCTCGACATGCTTTTTGACGGGCCCGGTGGCTGGCCGGTTGAACCGGGCTGGTGGAAACGCACGCCCGATGAATTCGGCGATCAGCTCAACTGGTGCGAAATGTGCAGTGCGGCACTCAATGTTCCGCGCAACGTCGCTAACACAAAAATCGACACCATTTCAAAAAGCGTGTCTGAAAAGCTGCAAAGCACCGGAAGCATCAAATACAACCGCGGCATGGTCGAGGTTTTCGATCCGGATGTCTACGACCCCAAAGAGTTCGAAGTCGACCCGAACAATATCTGGTTCCTGCCGGAGTCTAGCGATAGCTACCGTGTCAGCGGAACCTGTGAAAGCATCAAGTCGATCCGGCTCAATGCCGTTGTCTTTTCCAAAGGAATGAGTCAGGAACAGCTCGCAGCCATAGAAAAACATTTCTACGAAATCAAACCGGTTCAAAACGATGCTGAATTCCTTCAGGCCGTTGATGAACTGGACAAGGCCGGCTGGATTGCTGTCCTGGACGAAGGCACAGAACTGCATCCCGACTTTGGTGAGCGAATTCGCAATACTGTCTTCAACCCGGGCTGCCTTTATTCTTTCGGTGCCCGCGCCGGAACCGAAAGCGGCGCACCGGCCGGCAATCGGGTGGACGGAGTTCTTCCGCACGCATTTTATCTGTTCCATAAACGAGCCCGGGCTCTGCGCACCACCGACTGGAAATCTGCAGCCGATCTGCCAGCCTTTACTGCGCTTTGGCCAGACGAAAAGCGAATTGAACTCACACCGGACTTTGACCGGCCGAAGAACTCTGCTGAAACAATCAGCCTGCCGGTCAAAGCGCGGCATGCCGTTTCAACGGTTCAACTGCTGCAAAGCCTCGGCAGGGAATACGCAATCTTCGGAGCCGGTAAACACACGCATTGGCTACTCGAACAGTTTGTGTCCGCTAAGGCCACGCTGCCGAACATCATCTACGACGACTCACCCGCCGGCGACTCCGTCTTCGATGTTCCGATTCAGAAGCCGGAAACATCCTGCGCCGTTGATACAATCGTGCTGGGAACCGACACCTACGGCGAATCCATGACGGCCCGCTGCAGAGAACTTTGGGGCAGCGCAGTAAATGTCATCGATCTCTACACCGGATTCTGCTCTTAGTAGGGATGCAAGAAAGGACACGGATATGTTTAGTGAACAAAAAGGTAAGCAGCTGATATCGCAACTGGATCTCAATTCTCCATTTGCTATATATGGTTGCGGACAGTTTACTAAAGCGTTTCTCCAATACCTCCAAAGCCGGAATCATCCGCTCCCCGAAGTGATTCTGGATGACACCCCAAAAACGAACAAACTACACTCTGTTCCCGTCCAGCAAACAAGCTCCGGCACACTGGCAGACCTGTCTCAGGTAATCTTATCCACGGACACGTTTATTCATGCCATGACCCAAAAGCTGTTCGAACTGCGTTATGGCCAAAACATAATTTTTCTGCGGTCGTCAAGCCCGGAATTGAACTCCCCGTTTGACCTTCAAAAAACAGTGAATATCGGAAAGAACTTGCCTGCTGACATAGGAAACAAAGCATACATTTTTCTCCACCTTCTAAAAACGGGAGGAACCTCACTTGCGGATCTGTTTATTCGAAATATGGATTGCCACTTGGTTTGCTCGAACCGAAACCCATCCTTGGCTTTTCGATTGTATCAGGAAAGGCAGGGTTCGTTTCAGACAAATGACCGGATTTTCATTTCCGGACATGATTCATGGGGTGCGCACATGGCTTTCCCGAATCGTACATGCTGTTATATAACGATGCTTCGCGAACCACTGTCCAGGGCGATTTCTCACTTCAACTTTCAGAATCAGTATTGGTCTGCCGATCATTTTGACGAGTTTGCGAACCGATTCACCAACCTGTATACTCGAGAAATCGGTAATGGTGATTTTGAGACAGCCAAAAGGAATATAGAACAGATGTTCGATTCGGTTCTCATCTATGAGCAATATCAGGATTCGGTAAATTACATCGCCAAAAGATATGGAATTCACGGTGATATTAAATACCTGAACAGATCCCGTAAGAGTGCGGATGCATCCGTACTTTCTCAGGAGTCAATCCGTCAATTCTATCGAAAAAATGAGGCCGATGTTGAACTCTATCGCCTTGCTGAAAAAGAATTTAACAAACGGATCCATCAGTATTCCTTGCCAAACCTGTGCCATCAAAAAGAAGATGGCGGCGAAGTCATAAAACGGCACTATGACAAAATCTCGACGTTTTCCTCTATTTCTAGCATAAACGATCCAAAAATCCGCTACGATTCAGCTATGGAGAAGCGCAGCAGTATTGTCGACATGATGAGTTTTCTGCTTGCAGTTAATCCTTCCATTGACGCCCTTTTTCCGGAAAAGAAATTTTCGCTTTTCCGGCTGTATCTGGAGGCCTATGAATCGCATCCATTGCCTGTGCCTGCAACAGATACACAGCTGAGAATATTGTATGCTGGAATTTTAAAATTTTTCTTTTATTTACTGAAATATGAGGCGCTAATGCCGACTGCTATTTTCCGGCAGGTAAATCACCGGTTTCGGAATTTCATCGCTGAAAACCGACACCGGTTTTTGAACACCCTAAAAAAAGACGAGGAAGATTTGCGGTTCATATATGAACTTGCCATTTCGATTTTTTCCTCCTATTTGGATCGGGACAGAGAAAAAATGCAACTGTATTACAGTCAGCTGATGGAACAGCTTTCGGATTTTTTCCCAAAATATACTCAAGATAAATGGAAACAGCTTGATGGACAATGTATCGCAATATACGGACAGGGAAGATGTGCGCGAAGCGTTTTGAATAAAATAAAGAATTTGACTAAACAAAAGCCTGTCATCGCCGCAGTTTTCGGCAGGGGAAGCATGCCCCCAGCTCACGAATTGCAGGAAAAGAAGATTGAAACGATTCTCATGCTGAACGATGAGGATTTGCAAATCAGCTATCTGGATTTGTTTAAAAAATATGGAGAGCAGTTCGTCCTGATGGATCTATACGAAGATATTCCGTTTAATATGATTCCTTGCCAATATATGCTTTCATTTCCTCCGCCAGTTTCCGGCATACATAGTTAAACGTGTTGTTGAGAGTGTATTGCAAAGAATGAAAAAACAGGAATCAGCAATGAAAAATCACCGCAATACTATTTATGGTAGATATATTTCAGGCATTGTCGTTTCTTCGGTTCAACTGTTGCAAAGCTTCGGTCGGGAATACGCAATCTTCGGAGCTGGAAAACATACGCATTGGCTGCTCGAACAGTTTGTGTCCGCAAGGCCCCGCTACCGAACATCATCAATCTCTACGCCGGGTTCTACTCCTGACACGCTATGAAAATTCAATTTGCACTCACAGAGTATCTGCCGGATGTTTTCGGGGGTGCAGAGGTTTACACACGGAACCTCGCGGCAACATTGGCAAACAGGGGGCATGACGTATCTATCCTCTCCCCAGGGATTGTTCGTAAGAACTCAAGGGTCAATGACGATCTGTACGAAGATATTCCGGTTCATCGCTTTGCATTTTTCCCCGAGCGAGTTTCTTCGCCTTTCTATGCTATTCGGTATTACCCGTCACTATATGACGAAGCTTTGGAGTGGTTCACGCAAACAAAGCCGGATGTTGTGCATATCACAAACAGTTGGTTCATGGCGCCTGTTGTTTTCGCTGCTGCTGCCTGCGACATTCCAATTGTTGGAACCCATGTGGATTTCGTATGGACTTGCAAGGAGTCTCATCTCCTCGACACGGAGTTGAATTTCTGCGCTGCCTGGAACGCGCAAAAATGCAAAAAGTGTTTTCCGGATCTGACCGGCGATGAATGGAAATGGGTACAGCCGCTGCGCGACGAAATGCACGCGTTGCTCGCCCAAGCCTATGCGTTCCACCACTGTCCCTGTCCGTTGCTTGCGGACCAGATTCGCATGTTTGGAGCCGGTGCGGAAAATGTCGGGGTCTGGCCCTATGGTGTGCCGGATGAATTGCCGGCGTGTCGAAGAGAAAAAACTGAATCCTGTGTGTTGCGACTTGCGTATATTGGGCGTTGGAATCGCATCAAGGGAATTGATGTTTTACTGGATGCAATGGCCATGATGGTTGATCGCAATGATATTGAACTGACTCTTTACGGAGAACGAGAAGCCTGGAATCAGGATTGCTATGGCGCTGAGATGAAGAAGAAAGCGGATGCGCTTTCCGCAGTTCGCATTGGCGGGCGATTTGACCCTTCGGATCTTGCTGAGGTGCATCAGTCAATTGATGCGATTGTGACTCCATCGATTTGGCCGGAAAACTCGCCGGTATCGATTCTGGAGGCGCTGGCGCTCGGAACGGCGGTGATTTGTGCGGACGGTGCGGGGATGACGAATCTTATTACACATGGTGAAAACGGCTTGCTGTTTGAAAACCGGAATGCAGCTTCGTTGGCTCAGCAGATTCAAGAAATGGCCGATGGTCCGAAATTGAAAGCAATCAGCCTGGGGGTGATTTCGGATGATGCCGACCGGTTTGAGAAAATATATGCTGACGCCCAACCTGCGCCAAAGTGTGTAGTAGAGGATTTCAACAACCGGATGCGCACATTAATTGACCCAGTTGCGCTGCCTGGTGCTTAATATTGGCAATTTTTAGCGTTCTCTTTTTCCCGGCAGTTCCCATCGCTAAAGTCTCTAAAACATCTGAGCTCAGCTGGCGTATCGCGCCGGCCATTTTTAACGAGTTGTTCGGAGGAACCAGTAGACCGGTTTCTCCATTAATCACTTGTTCGCTTAGACCGCCGCAGTCGGTGGCGATGACTGCCAGAGCGTGCGCCATTCCTTCGAGCGTAACGGTCGGGTATGGGTCTGGGTCGCTGGATGGAATAATTAGAATGTCCGCGTTTTGATAGCAAGGTCTCGGGTCGGGTTGGTTGCCGATAAAACTGACGTCAGGATGGGCGAGTTTGCGCATCGAGGTTTCGTATTCTTGGCTGTAAGTATTGAGTGGACCAGCAATGGTTAGTACATAGTCGAGGTTTTCTGTCCGTAGCATTCGGTCTGCTTCGAGCAGTGTTTTGAGCCCTTTTTGCGGTCCCCATGTGGCAATCGAGAGAATGCGAATGGTTTTATTGTTCGAAATGTTTTTTTCTTGTCCGTAATTCGTCGGTAGACCTGCCGTGATCACTTCCGTGTTGAGAATTTTAGCACGTTTTAAAGGCTCGTTAACAGCGAGTGAGGCAGCAATGATGCATTTTGCATAGTTGGCTACGCGGCGAACTGGTTCTGTGATCGGGTGTTCTGGCATATCCTTATACATTAGTTGATGATGTACAAAAAGAGGAACGTTTCGTTTCTGCAAAATAGGCAGAGAGAGCATGGCGACTGGAAACATGCAGGCTAGGACGGCGTTAGGGCGGAACTTATGAATGAGTTCATCCAGTCGTTTGCGGGCTGGTTGTGCGGAATGGCACGGTTCGTTAATAAAATGGGAAGCGCGGAGTAGTGTATCGCCGTTCGCTGATTCATTGTCCCATGGGTGCGCCGGTAGACCAAATTTAGCAACACGCTCGCATGTTGCTGAGTGGGCAAGAATTTCGATTTCCCACGAGTCGGGGAGAGCTGCGGCAAAGCGCAATGTTGTGATTTCTGCACCGGAAAAAACCTGTCCGCCAAGTATGATAAGCACTTTCATAATTCTGTCTCCTGATAGCCATTTGGATGTTTTTTATGCCATTTCCACGCATCACTGAGAATGGTTTCTATGCTGGAGTAACGTGGCTCCCAGCCCAGTTCGCTGTGCGCTTTATCTGCGATAGCAATCAGTTCGGCGGGGTCGCCATCACGGCGAGGCTTCTCAATCACCGGAATGTTTTTTCCGGTGATGCGTCGTGCTGTGTCAATGACTTCTTTTACTGAGTAGCCAGTGCCAGTGCCAAGGTTGTAGGCTCCTGTTTTACCAACTTGTAGAGCCAATAGATGAGCTTGTGCGAGGTCTTTTACGTGAATGTAGTCGCGCACGCATGTTCCGTCTGGGGTCGAAAAATCGGTTCCGTAAATATGCATTTCCTCGCGTTGACCGAGTGCTGTTTTGAGGATGTTTGGAATTAGGTGGCTTTCCGGCGAGTGGTCTTCGCCAAGTTCGTCGGTAGCTCCGCATGCGTTGAAGTAGCGCAGGGCAATCCCTGTGATTCCGTGGCATTCGCACATCCAATGTAGTGCTCTTTCAAACATCAACTTGGATTCGCCGTAGGGGTTTTCTGGTTGTTGTTGTGTTGTTTCTGTGATTGGCAGTTTAGATGGAGTACCGTACGTTGCACAGCTGGATGAAAAAATGAAGCGTTGAACGTTTGCATGTACGGCGGAATTTAAGAGGTTTATACCTCCGATCACGTTGTTTGCCCAGTAGCGCTCCGGGTGTTGCATCGATTCGCCGACGAGTGCGTAGGCTGCAAAATGCATCACTGCATCTGGTTTTGTCTGTTGGAGGGCGTTATCGATTTCTTCTGCATTACGGAGGTCGCCATGAATAAATTTGGATTCGTCGGGCAGGGTTTCGGTATGTCCAACCTCTAGGTTATCAAATATAGTAACTTGCATCCCTTCTGCGAGAAGCCGTCGCACGGTAATGCTTCCGATATAACCGGCACCGCCGGTAATAAAGACATGTTTCATGGTTTTGGTGTCCTTTGTTTGAGCATAAGATATATTATTGTGACTTCGATTGATGTTGTGTGGAAGTTGCTAATGATACAGATGTTTTCATTCGCATCTATTTATTAGCAGTGATAATGCCATGACGCTGATGCTTTCTGCATGCATAAAAGTAGGTTTTTTAACAACAGGCGTTTGATCCTGCTCGATTTGTTTGAATTTGGTGTGAAGTACAGAGAGTTTGCTGCCATGAAATATCACGAACTTGGCGTGGTCGTTCTGGTGGAACAAATCTGATGTCGTTGCGTGATAAGTGCTGGATTCAGAATCTGTGGAGTTCGGCAGTTACGCCTAAAGGTGCATTTTTCTGCGAGGTCGCGGGTGCGCTAGATGCGTTGTTCGATGGCCCTGGCGGGTGGGATGTGGATTCCGAATGGTGGAAGAAAACACCGGATCAGTTCGGAGATCAGCTCAAGTGGTGCGAATTATGTGGAGCCGCGCTTCAGGTTCCTCGGCGTCAGGCGAATGAAGAGATCGATGATGTTTCGCCGGAGCTATACGAAAAGCTGGCGGCTTTAAAGAGCCCGAAGCTACGAAAGAAGCAGGTGGATGTGTTGAATCTGGAAGATTATTCGCCGGAAAACTATCGGGTCGATCCGTCGATGCAGTGGTATTTGCCGAAGGGGGATAATCGGCAGCGTATTTCTGGAACGAATCGTAGTCTTTATCCTCAACAGATTATAGCGTGTGTTTTTTGTGATGATCCAGAGCAGGGAGATTTAGAGCCATTTGAGCAGCATGTTGATCGAGTGGTGTTTGTTTCTCGGGATAAGCCTTGGGTAGATTTGGACGGTTTTGGCGTGAATGATTGGGTTTTATGCATCGATCAGAGTGCGCGGCTGCGAGACGATTTCGGCTCGATGGTTCGTAGCGTTATTTTGAATCCGGGCTGTTTTTATTATCAACAGCGCATGGAATCCTCGTCTTTGGCGTATGAGAAGTCCCAGGTGCTGAACGATTTCGGATTCGGCGAAAATCTGTTATTTGTGTTGTTCAACACAAGATCACGAGCTTGGCGTAGTCGTTCTGATGGCTCAAGCCTGATGTCGTTGTGGGAGCGGCATAAATTGATAAATTTTGGTGCGTGGGAAAAACGCAGGGCGGAGCCGGATGCGTATGAGATTGAGGGCGACCTTTTTGCTCAACATATGGCGTCGGTCTGGGCGGCGATAACTGCTGTAAATCGAGAGGTTTTCCTTTATGGTGCCGGACAGCATACGGCTTGGCTTATTCAGTTGTTTCGTCAATTTGAACTCCCAGATCCTGCGGGCATTCTAGATGATGCAGGTTCCGGAATGGTTTTGGATGGAATTGCAGTGCAACGTCCGGAGCAGATCAATCGTCCATCCGCTGTGATGCTATCCGTCAATCATCGCTCGTTGACTCCAGTTCTTGAGCGACGGTGCAAGGAGTTGTGGGGAGATGATGTGTCTGTGATTGATCCGTATTGCTGTTTGCCGGATAAGAACTATCGAAAATCTATTCCAGAAAACTGTCCATGCGCGGAAGAAATTTAGCCACGAGAAAGCGCAGAGGAGGTGAATATCGAATATCGAATATCGAACAAGGAATTTCGAATGTCAAAGGGAGAGACATTGCCGATTGGGAGAAAAAGGTTCCAAACATTGGAAAATAGAAGATTTTTCATAAAACGTAGACGAGCGCTTCCAGCCTCGTTCTTTGGGTGAATTGGGGGTGGAACCGTTCATGCGCGGTTTTGTATCAAAAAATAGTGACGAAGGAACGGTTCATCGCACAAATCTACGCGAATGGGACTAAAATAGATCAGAATTGAGCCTGAAAAAATTCGTGTAGATTCGTGAAGATTAGTGATCAAAACAGCTGTAGAATCGTGATTTAGTTCGATAGGCAATGATCGCAAAAGGGGCTTGATTTAGTGCCATTCGTGTCTAGCCCGTCTTTTTCTTTGCGATCTCTGGTGCGCCAAGTAAAGCTTGGCAGAACT
>JAOZMR010000118.1 GCA_029934215.1 Pontiellaceae bacterium
ATCTGTGCGTTGCGGCACATTTTTCCGTGAATAAATTTAGGTTTTCGCTCGAAACGTTTCCAAGGGTTGGAACTCTTCTCTCCCAATCGGAAATCGGCAATCTCCAATCAGAAATGCCTCTCCTCTAGCGATAGCGGTTGTAAAAACCTGATCCAGTTCGTTTCCAAGGGTTGGAACTTTTCTCTTTCAATCGGTAATCGGAAATATACAATCGGCAATGCCTAAATAGTGTCGAATGTTAGTTTAGCGATGTGAGGGAGTTCGCGATAGTAGTTGTTGTGGTCGAGCCCATAGCCAACTACAAAAACATCATCAATGCGAAATCCTGCGTGATCTGCTTCCATCTCTACAGCCCGCTCTCTCTTTTTGTCGAGCAATACACAGGTTCGTACAGAGCTTGCGCCGCGTTCGATAAATAGATCGCGAGCAAATTGAAGCGTGCGACCTGTGTCGAGAATGTCGTCCACTACGACAACATCAGCGTTTTTTAGATCGACATCAATGTCGTGTATAATTTTCACTTTTCCGCTCGAAATGGTTCCAGCACCGTAGCTCGAAAGTGTAATGAAATCGATGCGTGGATGGATTTTGTGCCGATTGAACCCGCGTACGAGATCGGCTAGGAAAATAAAGCTTCCGCGTAGAATGCCTAATACAACGAGGTTCTCGGTGTCGCAAGTGGAAGCGATTTCGTCGATCAGCTCATCGACTCGTTGTCGAATGTCTTCGCTGGAGTATAGAATGTTGTTTGTTGGGTGTGGTTGTTTGTTTTTCAATCGTCCACCCTTTCAATTTGGTTGTGGTTTTTTTGTGGTGTGTATGTATAGTCCTTATTTCTAAATTTATCCACATAATCAAGCAACCAAAATAATATTATGATCCGAACACGTTTTGCTCCTAGTCCGACCGGTAGTGTGCATATTGGAAATATGCGCGCAGCAATTTTTAACTGGCTCTACGCCCGCCATACCGGCGGCGAGTTTCTTCTTCGTGTCGAGGATACAGATCGCGAACGATCCACTCGCGAGGCCATTGATACGCTTTTGAAGGCGATGGACTGGCTCGGTCTAAGTGCCGACGAAAAACCGCTCTATCAGTCGACGCGTATGGAGGCGCATCTTGCCGCAGCTGAAGAATTGCTCGCGTCTGGTCATGCGTATAAGGAGGATAAAGGCGGGCTAGGGCAGGGGGATTGCGTTCTTTTTAAAATGCCTGAGAAGGATATGGTTTTTGAGGACGAAATTAAGGGGAAGTTAAAGAAGAAGGCGGCTGATACGCAGGATTTTGTCATCGTCCGTTCTGATGGTACGCCCGTTTTTCACCTGGCGAATGTGCTCGATGATATCGAACAGGGAATCACTCACGTCATCCGTGGCGACGATCATATTGAAAATACGTATCGCCACATTGCGCTGTATAAGGCGCTCGGCGCGGCGGTTCCAAAGTTTGCACATTTGCCGATGATCATCAACGCGCAGGGAAAACCGTATTCCAAACGCGATGGCGACGCATTTGTCGGCGATTTTAAGGAGAAGGGTTTTCTTGATGAAACGCTTTTTAACTATCTCGCGCTACTCGGATGGTCTCCTGGTGACGATCGAGAGGTTATGACTCGCGACGAAATGATCGCTGCGTTTGATCTCTCCAGTTGCAAATCCTCTCCCGCGCAGGTTGATCTGCGAAAGCTACAGTGGATGAATGGCGAATACATTCGCGCGATGAAACCCGAGGCTTTCGCGGAAATTGCAGAAGGAGAGGTTTCAGACCTTGGAAAAAATTTGGCGCTCTGCGGGTTGCTGCAATCGCGCGTGAAATTGCCCTCAGAAATTGGACCCGCCGCAGATTTCTTCTTTAACGACGACTACGAGTACAACGCCAAAGCTGTAAAAAAGAAACTTCTAAAAGATGGCGTTTTCCAGACCTTGGAAAAAATCGCTGAACGGTTCCAGACCTTGGGGAATTTCGACGAACCCACCGTCGATAAAGCACTTCACGACTTCGTCGAAGAGAACGGCGTAGGGTTTGGCGCGGTGATGCCGCCCGTACGCATTGCCGTGAGCGGGCAGCAGTCTGGCCCAGACCTCGCGCCCGTCCTCGCGATTTTAGGCAAGGAAAAGGTTCTCTCAAGGATCGCAAAAACCATCCAGAAATTTGGGTGATATTTTTTTGGGCTCCGCATTTTTTGACGTAAGGAAATCGAGAAGTGTTTTGACAAACAGGCGGTTCCAATTCTACTATGCGCGTTCGTTTTTTTCTCAAGAACACAGTAATTACTAAGACAGGGATATTTCGATATGAAAGACAGAAAAGAATTTTATAGTTTACTCGCCGATATTGACGGGAAGCCTTTCGCTGAATATGAAAAAGTGATCGGCGATTTCGACTTTGCGCGTTATGTGATTAAAAGCCCCAAACTCGATACAGCGCCCGAGGCTGCTGATCCGGTTTTCACCATTCGTATTCCGCAGTCGATTGCTGAGATTCCAGGGCATCTCTACGATTCTCCCGTTCGCCGTACGGCGCTGGAAGATCTGTTCACGCGTAACCTCTCGGATACGGCAGGAGAACTTGCACATTTCAACGAAAGTGGGTTGGCTCGGCGTAATATTCTGATCGCTGAACCCGGACAAAAAATCCTCCCGAGGACATCCGTGAAGGTTACAAAAGAGTACATCGATGCAACCATCCGCATCGCTCTTCCATATAAAGTGTTCGACGGTGGCGCTGAAGATAACCGCCTGGTGGATGCTGAGATGGCCCGAAAGATTTTCTTCGACGACCTTCCTGAAGTGATTAGCACCAGCCTTTTTTGCTGTAACATGGATATTGCTGAGGCGGAGAGTTTTGTTAACACGATGGAGGATGCAGATCGGGTTCGTCAGACGCTCGGTACTCTTGGAATGGTCAGCTTCATTGGAGAAGGTTCATTGCTTGCTCGCGAGCGGGATTCCGATTTCCCAGATTTCGACAATATCGCACCGGTCGATGTCGACGCAGGATCACAAACCGAAATTGATGTGCCTAACGCGGGCTCAATTAAAGGCCTCGGTATTCCGTCGGGCCTCACCGTCGTTCTCGGCGATGCAGCGAAGGGGCGTAAAGATCTCATGCATGCTATAGCTGCTGGCGTGTTTAACCACGTCCCAGGCGATGGACGCGAAGCTGTGATAACCGTTTCGGATGCCGTGCAGGTTTCTGTTGATCGCGGTCGTTGCGTTCAGGAAATCAACATCACTCCTTTCCTCTCTGAACTTGAAGATGCGGATCCTGTTTCCTACAGCACAGACAATGCAGACTCCTTCACCTCGCAGGCGGCTTCAACCATCGAGGCTCTCGAAGTGGGTGCTCGGGTTCTAATTGTTGACGAAAATAGCTCTGCGCCGGCCTTCCTTACCACAGATTCTCGTGTCGCGGCGCTCCTCGATGATACGCCTCGCGCGTCTCTCGCGCAGCGTGCTCGTCAGATGGTCGACGAACTCGGTGTTTCAATCATCGTTGGCGGCGAAAACCTCGTCGCGGAATATATTCCAATCGCCGACACCGTTTTGAAGGTCGAAAACGCACAGATCACCAACATCACGGAAGAAGCGAAAGCACTCGAACTGAATGTTCCGCCTGCCGCGCCTGCCGTTAATCTTGGCCCCATGCTCGCCCGCTCGCGCTGGATTATGCCAAGCAGTATTGATGCTTCCGTCGGACGCCTAGATCAAGTCATTGAATCGCTCGACCTCAATGCAATCCAATTTGGACGTTCCGTCATTGAGCTCGACAGCATCACGCAGATTGCTGACGAAAACCAGACGTTGACCATCGGTCTGCTTCTGTACTACGCAAAACTGCGCTACATGCAGGAAGGGTATCCGCTTCGCGAAATGCTCGATATGATCGACCGCGACCTAAGCAGTGAAGGACTCGCAACCATCACAAGCGACACTCGTGGCGACCTCGCTCGTCCGCGACGCTATGAACTTGCGGCAGCTCTTAACCGTCTCCAAACATTCCGAGTTTCTCACGCTACGGAGTAGATGGAACAGAAATGATGAGGACTAAAACTCATCATTATCGCATAAAGACCGCATCCGTAAACGCTGATGGAAATACCGTCAACGAAAACGGGTGCGGTTTTTCTAATGCAGAGAGTTTTTTATGAATAATACTGATTTTTTAAACGCTTCAAAAACCCTGTCAGAGCACGATGAAAAAGTGTTGGAATCGCTTAGCGACATGCAAACGCTGGTCTTGACGGCGAAGGGCGTTGGCTGTGTGGACCGCTATGAATTGATCGAGAAGCTAGGGCAGGGCGGTTTTGGCGCTGTTTATGGTGCACGCGATACCGAAGCGGAAATCCTCGTTGCGATCAAGGCGCTCCCCGCAGAGGTGAGTTGCGATGCGGCGGAAATGATGACGATTCGTAAAAACTTCTCTCTCGTCTTTCGGTTGCGTCATCCAAACATCGCCTCCGTGCTGCATCTGCATCGAGTGGAAAACCCGGATGCCCGTGCGACAGAGAAAATGGGCATCAAGGCTGGGGACTATTTAGTCGTGATGGAATACGCGCCTGGAGCGACCCTCTCAGCCTTCCGCGCCGCAATGCCAAAAGGTAAAATGACGCTGGCGCAGGCGTTGGAATATACTCGCCCCATTGCGCAGGCGCTCGACTATGCGCATAGCCAAAAAGTGATTCACCGAGACATCAAGCCAGGGAACATTGTTGTAAACGTCGACGAACGAACGCTTGATGAAAAAGACCTGGATGGCCGCTCGTTATCCGTAAAAGTTCTCGATTTTGGCTTGGCCGCTGAGATTCGTTCGTCAATGATCCGGAAAACAAAAGACCAGAAAGATTTAAAATGTGGAACCCCGAACTACATGGCGCCCGAACAATGGCGGGGGAAACCGCAGGACGGACGCGCCGATCAATATGCACTTGCCGCATTAATCTATGAACTCGTGAACGGAGAAGTTGCCTTTAAATCGGTGTTCGATTCTGGAAACATCGAGATCATGCGAAGCGTGGTCCTGAACGAACCCGTGGATCATATTCCAGAGATAACCAAAAAACAGAACGCGATATTGTTGCGCGCAATGAGCAAAGATCCGGAAAAACGGTTTTCTAGCTGTGATGAATTTTTTGCGAACCTCGCGGATATCAAACCACCCAAACCGAAAAGCACTGGATGGAAAGTGCTCCTTTTACTCATGGTGCTGGCGGTCAGCGGCTACTACTCGTATCGGTTTTATCTATCCTACAATATCCACTCCGCCAAAATCCAAAAAGTCGCTCAAGAAGCAAAAACCATTTTAAAAGAAGCCCAGCTCGCATTCAAAGCGGGCGATTTAGATATATCCACCGAAAAAGTACGAAAGGCTCTGCAGTTATTACCTGAAAAACCGGAGACCTTGGCGCTCGTTGCAGAGATTGAAGATACTGTAGATTCCTTGAAAACGAAGGCAGAGAACGCCTCAAAAAATATTGCAAAAGAGATCACCGAACGAGGACAAGATGCAGAAGAATTTTTCCAAACCCTGGAAAAGCAACGTCGGATTGCGCAGGACGCATATCGCGAAAAGAATTGGGGAACCGCATTCAACGCGCTCAAGCAAGTGATAGAAACATGCGACACCATTCGAACCTATGAAGCGTCTCGAAACGGCGCAAAAAATCAAAAAAGAGAAACAGATAATCACCGCAAAAATGCAGAAAGAATCTCCGCAAACAGCATCGCAACAGAGGAATGGGAAAAAGCAGAAAAACTCGCATCAGCAGCAGCCAACGCCTACGAAAAAAACCAATTCGACGAAGCGTCCAAATGTTGGAAAACAGCCGCAGAACTGTTCCAAACCTCGGAACATCTAGCGCGAACCACTCCTTTCTATCAAAAAGCGAAAGAAGAGTGGGAAAACAGAACAGTGGGAAATGGACAAGAAATTTTGGATGAAGACTTGATGAAACACGCGGCAACCCTATTCGAAGCGGCGCAACAATCGGCACAGCAAGGCGAAGCCTCTCAAAAAGACCCAGCCCTTGGAAAAACTTATTACGAATCTGCGCTGGCGAGCTACAAAAAAGCGGCAGAAAAAACGATCCCATTATTGATTCCACAAATGAAATGGAACGCTACGCTCGACGGCAAAGACGTGGCGGCAACGCTACAGGTTGGGAAACAAACCATCACGCTACCAGGCACAATCAAGCTAGAAAAAAGCAAAACCTACGAAACGTATCTGACCTATTTCGGATGCAAACCAATCTCCTCCACACTAACCGCCGACTGGAACGGACTGAAAGAAACATGCGCCGTCCTCGAAAAAATGAAAAGGCCAACCGCTGGAAACAAATGGACAGCAAAACTCGGAGCAAAAACCGAAAAGGTCTTCCTTCCAATCCCGACAGGTAGCTTCTTGATGGGTTCAAACGATGGCGCCGATGATGAAAAACCTGTTCGCACAGTTCAGATAAACAATCCATTTTGGATGGCAGAAACAGAAGTTACACAAGGCGAATTCAAAAAATTTATATCCGAAACAAGCTACAAAACCCAGGCAGAAAAACAAGGATGGGCTTGGGTATACGAAGGCGCGTGGAAAAAAGGAAAAGGGAAAAACTGGAGTAACCTGTTTGTTGGCAAAGACCGTCCAGTCACATGCGTAAGCTGGGACGACGCGATTGAATTTTGCGCATGGCTAACCCAAAAAGAGCATGCCGCAGAACGCATTCCGAAAGAATTCGAATACGCACTACCCACCGAAGCGCAATGGGAATACGCATGCCGAGCTGGAACCAAAGAAAAGTACGCCGGAGAACTGGAGTCGATGGCGTGGTACAGTGAAAACAGCGGAAGCGAAACACATTCCGTCGGAACAAAAAAAGCGAACGGCTGGGGGCTATACGACATGCACGGAAACGTCTGGGAATGGTGCCTAGACGACTGGGCAAGATCCTACGAAGGAGCATCAACGGACGGGACGCGGCGCGGCGACGGCACAGGATTCTTTCGGGTCTATCGCGGAGGAGGCTGGGGGCACAACGCATCCAGCTGCAGATCTTCGAAACGAAGTCTAAACTCACCCATTCACACATACAACTATCTCGGATTCAGACCCGTCGTTCAACAAAAAATGTCGAATGTTGAAAAATGAAGAGGGTGCTAATACAACAAAAACAATACAATTCCGGCAGCTCATTGCGTCGCCGGCAGATTAGTGAAGATAAGTGGTCAGAACTCCCTCTCCGAAGTTCCTCTCTATTCCTCTAACGAAGTGGTTGTGAAAAACTCTTCACGGCAGAAAAGCATCCATCCCCATCTCCATTAAGATTTCCCACAACCGCTACGCTAGAGATGGGGCATTTCCGATTGAATATTGCCGATTTCCGATTTTTGGAAAAGCAAACTTCCGAGGGTTGGAAGAATTTTGACCACAAGAGAGCGCAGAGATCACGAAAGTTTTGGATCGGGAGATGTTTGCACAACGAGCGGAATCGGCTGAAAATGGAAAGTGGCGGGAGCTTCCAGCTCCCTGATTGGGAGCAGGATGCTCCCACAACTATGACAAACAATCCCCTCTTTCTCTAAAGAATCCACTCCGCTCTTTTGGCACCCTTCCATGATGTCAGCGGCGGCATGAAATGTGCCGGCTTGCGGCAGTTTGAAGTGTTTTATGGGTTTTGCTTCTTTAGGGGCTATAAGTGATGTTGCGTTTTTTTTAAAATTGTTCTTTACTGTTACATTTTTTTTTTTTTTTTTTTTTTGAGCCGATTTAGCGCATCAAGCTTTTGCTATATTTGTCTTTTTAACGCCGGCGTTGTTATTCTTCAACGCTGGGGTGCACCTATATATTGCACGACCAAATGCAATTTGTATTTGTCTTACACGATGAGCGAAGCCGTTGGTTTTTCCGGGGTAGAATCGCAGGTTTTAGAAAATCCATTATTGGGAGGGGTGCCAATAGGGCGGGGTGGGTTCTTCCTATGATTGGAACTGTATTGGGCAGGTTAAACCACGCATCAACTTTTGTCGCTTATCCGAATGAGTACACGTGGAGTTTGTGTAACCTAAACGTGTGGCGGTAAACACTTTTTGTAGTCAAAAGTAATGATAGTCAATGGTTGGGTCAAAATGCGCAAAAATACTAGTGCCGCGACCCGCTAGTTTTACCCTGGTTGCGGGCGGTTTGTGATCGACT
>JAOZMR010000119.1 GCA_029934215.1 Pontiellaceae bacterium
CTGGTTTTTGGTACAACGATAAATTCCACTCCCCTTAGTGCCATTCATCCGTGGGGCCCTAATTTCCGCGCATGAACGGTTCCAGACCCAATTCACCCAAGGAACGAGGCTGGAAGCGCTCGTCTACGTTTTCTGAAAAGTTTTCTGTTTTCCAAGGGTTGGAACTTTTTTCTCCTAATCGGCAATCGGAAACCTCCATTAGGAAATGCTCCCCCTCTGCCCCCCTCCGAAGTTCCTCTAGCGATAGCGGGTGGTAAAAAATGCGAAGAATCTGTGCGATGAATCTGTGCGCAACGATTTTTCACCACCCGCTATAGCTAGAGGAACTTCGGAGGAAGTCAGAGAAAAGGGATTGAACTGGCGTCATTCAACTTGCGAGGCAAATCGTTGAAATGGGCGTTTTGTATGAGGTTGGTTAGCCGATGAGATAGCCGAGGGTTTTTAGGCGGTCCGTGACGGTGGGTAGGTTTTTTTTGTGTATTGCTATTTGTAAACCGGCTACTTTTGTCGTGTTTTCGGTGAGTATGGAGTCGGTGGAGAAGATCTCTTTGAGTTCGGGGGTGTGGGCTAGTTGATAGATCTTGTATCCGGTTTTTGACTTGAGCGCGATGGCGCTGCTTTCAATTCCGGTTAGGAATTCTTCCCATAGGGGCGGGAGGTCGGAGGTGATGTTTCGTTTGAATTGTTCAATGCGTTCTTTGACACTTTGTGCGGTGGTGCAGCCTTTCATGAAGGTTTCGCGGGTGAGCCGGTAGCATCCGGGTGAGTGCTTTTCCATGAATTCGAGGAGGGCGAGTTCGGTGACGGGGTCGACGTTGCGACAGGCGACGGTGAGCCGCTGGGGGTTGAGGTTGATTTCCGCACGTTTCTTTTTGCTGGGTTTGATTTCCACTTCGTCGGTGTTGCGTATGGCGTAGTTGCCGAATGGGGTGAGGCGTAGGGCGAGGAAGCCGTCGTAGGGTGAGATGTAGGGGTTGCTTCCGCGTTGGTAGTAGTAGCTTTCTGGTGGAAGGGTGTAGGCAATTTCTGCGAGTCCTAGGGCGGCGAGAAGGAATGGGAAGCCTTGGAGTAGTGGGGTGGTGTAGAATTGGTGTTCGGTGCGGGAGGTGACGTCGATGTTTTCGATATAGCTGTAGCGTTCTTGCTTTTTTTTGAGGCGAATGGTGCAGTTTGAGAATATTTCGGTGTCGATGTTTTGGTATTTTATGTGATGAAGAATGTTTTCAAGTGTGATCCATCCGTCTGTTCCGCATTTTTTGAAGATGTGCGTGAGTTGTGTTGCGGCGTCTGGTTGATGGCATGATTTGTAGGTTTCTTTGATGTGGGTTAGAATGAATTCGTGAACCCATTCGCTGTGCCCAAAGATGCTTGCGAGTAGTTCGCGGAGGATGATTCTTGGGTTTGGGGTGTCTTTTCGCATCTCTTCGAGTCGTTTACTTCCGATTACGGAGAGGATTCCCGCGAGAATCTCGTGGCGAAGGAGCGATATTTTTTTACCGAAAGGTGAATTGTCCGGAAAAAAATCGCCGCTGTCGGTGATGTTTTCAATGGAGCGAATGCAGGGTTTTGTGATTTTTTCAGATTTGGTGAATTTGAGGTTGCCTCGGATGATGTAGTCTGCGGTGATGCGGAGGTCTTCGATGATGGTGTCGTCGCATCGGTAGGTTAGAATCTTTGCGGATGCGTTTTCTGGAAGTGTTTCGACGGGTTTTAAGTTGTAGTCTTCTGGTTTTGGTAGAAAGGTTTTGAACCATCGGCGTAATGCGGTGGGAAGTGAGATGCTGGTTGCGAGTTTTTTTACACTGTCATTCTCATAGTAGTGATAGTGTGAGGTTCCTGTGAAAAGAAACCAGTGGATTCCTTTTTCGGGAAGAATCTTGTCATCATGGAAGGTGGCGTCTGGGTCAACTTTTGAAATGGTTGCGCCTAGTTCTTGCTCGAAAGTGTATAGGTTATCTTTGCCAATCCATGTTAGTATGGAAATGGCTTTTCTGAGAGTTGGGCTCATCGCGTTGAAGAATGCTTTTCCGAGGGCTGGGTCTTTGACGACGGCTTTGAATTCTTTTATGAAGAGTTGTTTTGTGATGCATTGGCTGGGGTCTGGTGTTCGGTTTTGAGAGGGCAGGAGAATGTCGGTGTAGATTGGGTATATCTCTTTTGCTGTGTAGTGGGTTGCTATTAATTCGGAAAGAGATGCGTTTCGGATTTGGCGCTGGATTCTTTGGCTGTTGGCGTACATGATTTATTCTCCAAGAAGGTGGTCGATGTCGGTTTCGCTGAGGGTTTTTAGGGACGCGCCGTCGCTGGAGACGATTTGATCGACGAGCTCTTTTTTCCGCTGTTGTAGTTTTTGGATTTTTTCTTCGATGGTGTCGCGTGCAATGAGACGGTAGGTGAAGACGGTCTTTTTTTGTCCGATTCGATGGGTTCGGTCGATGGCTTGGCTTTCGGCGGAGGTGTTCCACCAGGGGTCGAGTATGAATACGGTGTCGGCTGCGGTGAGGTTGAGCCCGACCCCGCCGGTTTTTAGTGTCATCACAAAAACTTGGATGGAGGGGTCGTTTTGGAAGCGTTCGACGAGTTGCTGGCGGTTGGCGGTTGCGCCGGTCATGGAGAGGTATTCGATGCCGTGTTCGTTGAGCACGTCTGCGACTTGTTCGATTCCGGCGAGGAAGTTGGTGAATACGAGGCATTTTCGCTTGTTTGTTGCTGCGTCGAGTAGTGTTTCGACAAGGACTTCGCGTTTGGCGGAAACGATGCGTCCGTCGGTTTTTGATTCTGGGACGGTGGCGATCTGGCGGAGTTCGAGCATGGCTTCGAGGATGACGAACTGGCTTTTTGCGATTCCGTTTTTCTCGATCTCGCCTTGAACCATTTGTTGGTAGAAGCGGCGTCGTGTTTCGTAGTGTTTTTTCTGTTCCTCGCCCATTTCCACATAGAGCACCTGTTCGACTTTAGGTGGAAGGTCTTTGAGGACGTCTTCTTTGAGGCGGCGAAGGATGAATGGGTAGATTTTTTGGCGCAGTTCTTTGGCTGCGTCTTTGTCGCCGGTTTTTTGGATGGGTGCGATGTAGTCGCGTTCGAATTCTCCGCCGGAGCCGAACATGGATGGGTTGAGGAAGCGGAAGAGGGTGTATAGCTCGCCTAGATTATTTTCGACGGGTGTTCCTGAGAGGGCGAGGCGGAAGGTGGCTTTTAGCGCGAGCGCAGCTTTTGCTGTTTGTGTTTTCAGGTTTTTGATGGCCTGTGATTCGTCGAGAATCACTGCATGGTATGTCTCTTCTGCGAAGGTTTCGATGTCGGCGCGTAATGTTCCGTATGTTGTTAAAATCAGTTGGCAACTTTTTGCTTGTTCGATGTCGCGCTGGTTTCCGTAGTAGATGAAAAAGGAGAGGTCGGGACAGAATTGTTCGAGTTCGCGTTGCCAGTTGAAAAGAAGGCTTTTTGGCATCACTAAGAGGGTTTGTTTTTTCTCTTTCGGGTAAATCCGCGAGAGTAGTGCGATGGTTTGTATGGTTTTGCCTAGGCCCATATCGTCAGCTAAGCATCCGCCTAGTTTGTTTGTGTGTAGGTAATCGAGCCATTTGACGCCAGCGGCTTGATAGGGGCGGAGTTGGCCTGAAAAGCGCGGAAGCTGAAGGCGTTTTTTGCCTAGCGAGTTGAAGCCCTTGAAGATGTCGCGCGATTTCGGGAGTTGAGCTTTTGCCGCGCTTTCTTCCATGAGTTCTTCGATGAGCGGGAGATCGAAGAATGAGATTTTGATTCCTTCTTTTTTCTTTTTGAACAAACGCGAAAGCTTGTTCATGTAGTCCGCGTTCAGTACGGCATGCGTGCCATCTTGTAGCGCGACGTATGCGTTTTTCTTGTACTGCTGCAACGCTTCGAATAGAGAGAACGACTCGCCGTCGAGATCCAGCGTGGCATCGCCTTCGAGAAAATCGATTCCGTGGCTCAGGCTCACGTTCAGCGTCGGTTGTACGCTCTTTATTTTGTAGCGTTTCAGTTTTTCTGCACCGAACAGCTCAAAGGTTTGCATCAGTTCTGCAAGATGGTTGCGCAAAAACTCCGCAGCAAGATCGGGACCGAGAACCAATCCGTCCTCGTCGTCGATTAAATATGACTCTTCGGATTTTACGGAACGGCTGATCTTTTGTAATCGTTTTTGGAGGTTGTCTCGCGCCGCTAAAAGCTCGGTGTATTGGACGTCGCGGAGGCGAATGACCTGTTCCATTTCATCGACGAATGCGATGCGGCTAATGTCGTAGTCGCGCACAAAATCCATGGGGAGCCCCGGTAGAGCGTGCGATACCTTTAGATGCAGTGCTGAATGTTCATCGACCTGCTGGAAGACGAGTGCTGGGCGAGCGGGGAGCGGGGCGTCCGTTTGTATGGCGAAGCCTCGATAATCGACCGTGATGTTTGAAAACGATGAAAACAGAAGTGTCAGGCAATCGTTGAGCTGTGCCATCGGAAACGTCTCGCGGAAAAGAATCGCACTGCGAAAAGAATCGCCAATTCCATGAATGCAGTATAATCGGTTTTCTGCCATCAGGTGCGATTCGGAAATCATCGCGGGTTGCTTCAAAAAAACCGAAGCACCTTCGTCCGATCGTAGAGAGAGAGAACCTGCGACCTGGTCGTTTTCTGGAGAGAGCGACAACACCAATTGCATTGTTTCCGGATGAAAGGTAATGGGTTTGAGATTATCATCCATCACTCGATCGCACTGCGAAAGAAGCCAGATCAAATGAGAGTGTTCATGAAGCTCAACGCCCAGAGACTTCTCGAGTTTATCATCCTTGTCCTCTTCATCCCAAACGAAGACCTCGTCCCGTTCCGCCATTGCGGACTCCATAGATTTCAGAAGAGAACGCTCAACTCCGCTAAACATGCGGTAATCGAACTCTGTTTCCGCGCCTTGTTGATTCACTGTAACCAAAACGCATGAATCCTTTACGAAGCGGAGCTGGAAATAAACAACCCGCGTAGAAAACGACCGATTTGTTCGTGAGTTACTGGATGAGCGGAGGGCATCAAAAAGAGGGATAGGCATTGTAAAATCTCCAAAATTCCAAAGGGGTGGAAACGTATCACGAGAGGCGTTGCGTCCAAAGGATAATGTTGAGTGATTATGGGAAATCAGGACCTTGCGGAAAAATGTTCCATCGTAAAGTTCCTGAGGATGAACAAATTTAAGTTCTGTGTTCGTTGGACGATAAACAAAACATGCGGGAAACTGGAAGTACCGGTGGATCGCCCGGGAGCACAAGGATGTGCAATCGGAATAGGTGAAAACTGCTAAAACAAGGAGGCTTCAAATGCAGATTACCAATAACGTCTCAGCATTCAACGTGTGGAAAAACTACAGTCGGAATACCGAAGGGCTTCGGGAATCAATGTCTAAGCTCTCATCGGGTTCCAGAATCCAGAACGCAGGGGATGACCCTTCTGGTTTGGCGATGAGTGAACGGCTTCGCGTTCAGTCCCGCAATACTGCAGCTTCTGCAAGTAATGTTGAAAACAAAATGAACTATCTACAAACGGCGGATAGCTGGTTGCAGAAAATTCAGGACATGCTCGGTCGTATGAGCGAGCTGTCTGTTATGTCAAACGACGGAACAAAAGCACAGTCTGACCGCGATATTCTTCATAAAGAGTTCAAACAGATGCAGGAAGAAATCCAGCGTATTACCAGCGGTGCAACCGCCGCCGGTAAATTCAACGGTCTCTACCTCTTCCGTGGCGGAACGGGTGTTGCTGAAATGGCAGGGGACAAAGTTACGGCTGGAACTGTTACTCAGCAGGTTGGTGCGGACGTGGGTATGGAATCGACCACAGAAGAAATCAACCTAACGGCGACAAACAATCAAACGATCGGTTCGTATGCGACGTATTCGTATGCCGACAATATGAGCCTCGGTGGATCGAACATCCAAAATGTAACGTGGTCGAGCCTGATAACGACTGACAATCTGACCATTTCCGTTCAATCGGCTGCGTCAGCTGCTGTCGGAAAACTCAACGTCGGGATCGATTTCATCAGTGAGAAACGTGCTGTTTTAGGTGCAGATCTCAAGCGGATGGAACAGACTCTTAGCGGACTCCAGAACTACGAAGAAAACATTACGGCAACCGAAAGTCGGATCCGTGACGTGGACGTAGCAAAAGAGACAACGCAAATGTCCAAATTCCAGATCCTCTCACAGGTCGGTACAGCCATGTTAGCGCAAGCTAACCAGATGCCGAACGGTGTTATGCAGTTGCTCGGTTAATAAAACCAAACAGCGAAAAAGGCGGGATTTTCAAATCTCGCCTTTTTTAGTACCAACGTTCAACGGCATCAACTATGCTAGAAAGATCGCGAGGTCCGGTTTCCGGACATTATGTGTGTGGTAACGAAACGAAGGTAAGCAAATGGGTATACATCTTGGAGGACTCTCCTCGGGGAACGACTATCAAACAATGGTCGATCAGATGATGGAAGCACAGCGCATTCCGATTCAAAGTAAACAAAAGGATCTTGATGAGCTAGATTACGATATGGGAGCTTGGGCAGAATTGCGCACGCTCTCTCAAGACCTATCGCGCTCTCTAGGCACCTTGCGCGACTTCGAGCTTTGGCGCGATATGTACGTGGATTCCACCGACGAATCGGCGGTTACTGCGACGGCGGCAACGGCGGCAGCCGAACAGGTTTATACGGTGATTGTTAGCAATCGGGCGGTAGCCCAAAGTCTATCGTCCTCGGCACTCGACACCTCAACAGATTTGATCTCAGCTGGATATGTTGCGGAAGGAGATATCTTCGAGATCGAGGGGCAGGAAATAACCATAGAGGCGGACGAAACCCTCGAAAGCTTGCGAACAAAAATCAATAATGCCGCAGAGGAAATGAGTGATGACTCACGCGTGCGAGCGACGATTATTGATGACCGCTTGGTTCTGAATCGCGAAAAAACCGGTTCTGCATCTGTCGCTCTTTCTGATGTTTCCGGCACAGCTCTACAGGGGCTTGGCATCATTGACGGCGTGGGCGGTCTCGTGAACGAAAACGTAGCAGGCGATGACGCCCGCTTTACCGTAAATGGAATCGCGATCACCCGATCGTCAAACACAGAACTAACGGATGTGGTCGAAGGCCTAACCATGTCGCTCCGCGACACCGGTGCAACCACACTAACCGTACGCCCAGACCGCGAGGCTGCAAAAAAAGCGATTCTCGATTTTGTCGAAAAATACAACGCTTTTGCCGATCAGGTCGACTCCTATTCAGGCATTTCTCTGGCGGAGAGTTCCGAGCTAGCGCAGAAAGGGGAGTTATACGGCGACAGCATGATAACAGCGATCGAAACTAGGATCCGCCAGTATGCAACCTCGGTTAAATCGCCGGCTCTTAATGAAGGAAACGCTGCATATTCTGACGACGGAGTACCCGGCGTGATGGACTGCTTAAATGATATCGGTATATGGACCGTCGGCGAGAAAAACCAGCTAGAAGTGCTCGACGAGGATAAACTCGAAGAACGACTTGAATATGACTTCAAGCTAGTGGAACAGCTTTTTAAAGGAACATACGACTCCGAAGAAATCGCATATACCAACGGGATTGCATCTGACTTCTACAAATATATCAACCGGGTTAGCGAAGCCATGACCGGGGACATCGATGAGCGCATTGACGCACTAACGAAAAAATATGATGGTTTAGCAAATGAAATCTCAGACTTGGAAGATGGTTTGGCCAAATATGAGCAGGATCAGTGGGATATCTTTACAAAGATGGAAGATGCGTTGTCGCAAATGAAATCGCAACTCGACTACATCAGCTCGATGTTCGGAACGAAATAATACATTTTCATGCAAAACCCTAAATTAGGCGCCGCGCAGAAGTAACTGAAGCGGGTCAGAACGGGGTTACCCAGCGAATGAATAAAATTTACGAACCAAAGGACTGTTTCACGCCTGAAAACAACGGTGATTACGCTTCCCCCCCCCCCCACATATTAAACCCATTTTAAAATACTACGTCAGCTCTATACGGTTTATGACAGAGAAATGCGGTGTATACGCGGGTTTAATGCAAGCGATTAAACCGTGAAATTGAACTGCCAAAGATAGAAGCAGAACTTACGGGATGGACTACTAGTCATGATGGATTCACTCCACGGG
>JAOZMR010000120.1 GCA_029934215.1 Pontiellaceae bacterium
TGGAACTACTGCATTAAATCAAAAAATTAGGCACTTTATTTCTGCGCGGCGCCTTAGCTCGCAAGTTTTAGTACACGGGCTTTCGATGAGGGGATTCCGAGCTCTTCGCGGTATTTTGCAACGGTCCGGCGCGCAACGGTTACGCCTTGGTTTTTGAATATGGCGGATAAACCGGAATCTGTCAGCGGCTTGGTTGGCTCTTCGTTGTTAATCAGTTCGCTGAGCTGTTCTTTGATTTTCTCGGGTGTCACTGATGAGCCGTCCGCACAACGATAGCCAACTTTAAAGAACGCACGCATCTCAATTAGTCCCTTTGGTGTGCGTACAAATTTATTGGCCACAGCTCGGCTGACGGTGGTTTCGTGTACTCCAATAATGGCTGCAACTTTATTCATCGTGAGCGGTTTAAGTTGTCCGTCTGTCTTCATGAAGAAATCTTTTTGAACGCGAATGATTTCGCGTCCTACTTTTAGCATGGTTTCTTGGCGTTGGGTGATTCCTTGAATGATGAATGTCGCTTCGCGCAATTTTTTGCGGATGTAATTCAAGTCTGCTTTGCCAGCCTGTCCCGCCTTGAGCAAGCGTTGACAATATGAGCTAATGCGCAACGGTTGCATGGATTCTTCACATAGCTCTACTTTCACTTCGCCTTCTTCTACTCGGATCTCTAAATCCGGCTGAATGAATTCTGTCGGCACGTTCTGGTATATAAAACCTGGATCAGGATCTAGCATTCGGATTTGATCGGCGGCAATACATAACTCTTCTTCCTCTACGTTAAGAAGCTCGCACAGTTCTGCGTGCTCTTTTTCGGCGAATTCGGAGAGGTGTTCGTTAACAATTTGCTCTGCGAGGCAGGTGTCTACACGCATCGCAGCGAGTTGTAAAATCAAGCACTCCTTCATGTCGCGTGCTCCGATCCCCGCAGGAACGATCGACTGGAATTTCAGCAGAAGCGACCACGCCTTATCCCCATGAATTCCGCAGGTTTCAGCAAACTCGGCTAATGAGATGTCCAGATAACCACGATCATTCAGATAGCCACCCAGCTCGCGGGCCAATGCGGCGTCTTCCGTAGAAAGGTCAGAATAGAGAATCGAATTTTCAACCTCCTCGTGGAGGCTTGTGGCTCGAACCAGCGAATCCATCATGAAGCTGTTTTGATCCTGAAGATGATCGGTAGAGGCGAGTTTCGGTGCTGCATCCGCCGTGCGCCATTCTTCATCAATGTCTGCCAAAACGTTGAGACGCTCGTCATACGAATCATCACCCAAACTCAACTCGGAGGAGTCGTCGCCATACGATTCCTCGGAATCGCCAGTCTCCAGCCCCTCGGGCTCGCTCACCTCCAGCGCGGGATTTGCCATCAATTCGCTTTGAATCATTTGATTCAATTCAACAGCTGGAACCTGCAGTAGTTTCAACCAGTTCAGTAGTTGGGGTGCCAAATTTAATTGTTGGGATAGATTCGACTGGGTAAATAATCCTAGATTCGCACTCATTCTCGCTTCTCCTGTTTTTGATACTGCCCCCTTATAGCATAAAGTGAGCCAATTTCAAAAAAAAGAACTGAAATAAAAGATCAAAATCGCCAATCACCTGTTAAATAGGCAGTTAGAAGAGAAGATAACCATGGCGAACGAAGGTTCCGTCCGCAAAGAGGAGGCAAGACGCAGAGTCATTACCGTCGAGTTTAGCGACAACCGCCCGATGCAAAACACGACAACACATTATTTTCTGGTCCCATTTCGCACGCTTATTTTTGAATGGTGGCGGGTCTCCATCTGCGAACGGAGTTAATCAACCCGATTGAATCTGCTTGTTTTAAATCCCTCAAATGGATCACTCGCTCCTCGATATCGCCCCGTTCTAGCAACTCGTTTCGAAACGTTCCGGCAAGCAGTCCACAAGAGATTGGAGGCGTAACGTTATGTCCATCGAGCTCAACAACAATGTTTGCAATGCAACTTTCGGTCAGCTCGCCGCGTTCATTGTAAAGCAACACATCATCCGCATCCGGAAAGTTCGCCTTCGCTTTTTCATACACCGCCCGATTTGTCGTTTTGTGATAAAGAAAGAGATCCGTCGAATCGACGGGTTCTTTCGCAATCGCCAACGTAGAAGAGGCTTTCTGCCTATTTAGTCCGAGCACTTGAATGTTAAATTCGCCACACTCACGCAACAAAACCCGGATACGCGCCGAGGAATGGAGACGCAGATTACGCAGATCGGCGCAGAGCTTTTCACGATCGAAACGAAACCCAAAAAACTCCGCCGACTCCGCCAACCGAGTCAAATGCCGCTCCAGCAAAAAAAAGCCTCCATCCTCCCAGAGCATCGTTTCGATCAGCTCGAAAACTGGCGTTTTTTTCGTTAAAATCGCTGCCTTAGAAAGTGCCTCCTCATACTCCGCGTCCGTATTCGAATCCCAAACAATCCCGCCTCCAATCCCATACTCAACCGTCCCAGCTGTCCGATCCACAAACGCCGTACGAATCGCAACATTGAACTGCGCATCCCCATTCGGAGCCATAAACCCAATCGACCCCGTATAGATGCCGCGTGCGGATTTTTCCAACCCTTGGATAATCTCCATCGTCTTCACTTTCGGTGCTCCTGTGATCGACGCACAAGGAAACAACGCTCTCCAAAACTCGGAATCCCTTGCACCCTTATGCCGTCTCGGGAGCTTTCCCTTCACGGTAGAGGTCATCTGCCAAACCGTTGGATAGTTTTCCAAATCGAAACAGCTAAGCGTCTCCACGGAGCCCGGCTCGGCGATGCGACCCAAATCATTTCGGATCATATCAACAATCATAATATTCTCCGCGCGATCCTTCGGTGAATTCTTCAGCGTCTCCGCATGCTTCCGGTCCTTGGAAAACGTAAGCCCACGCGGAAACGTTCCCTTCATTGGACGAGCAGTAAGCACGCCATCGCTCAGATCAAAAAACAGCTCCGGCGATGCCGAACAAATCGCAAAATCATCCATTTCGACAAATGCGCCAAACCCGCCCCGTTGCGCCGCAGCGAGATCACAAAAGAAAGAAAACGGATCGCCCGAAAACCCAGCATTCAGCCGGAACGTATAATTCACTTGATACGTATCGCCCGCCGCGATGTGATCCTTAATTTTCGCGATTGCCTCAACATACTCATCCCGCAACACCGACGGTCTCCACTCGCCAAGTTCATAATCCTCTATGCTGGACTGAGACGGCAAAAGCACCTTCTGCACCTCCTCGAAAAGCCCAAAACGCAATAAAGGAAAATCCCCAGGTGAATGGGTTTTAAGGGCGACATCAAAAGCACCAGCGGCTTCGTAGGAAATAAAACCAGCTGCCCACAGGTCGCTCGCTTCGATTTCTTCCAAACACTGGAAAACCTCTGTTGGCGTACGCGCCGTAAGCACCTCGACAGGATTCTCAAACGAGAGCCAGGCATCGCCGTATTGGATTCTTATTTTCACTAAAACAGAGCCTTTATATAGATGTGAGTTTCCAACCAATCAAGAGGTTGTAAAGAATCCATCATACGCGCCATCATGAACAGAAAAATCACGGACAAAAACCGTTCTGGGTCGTTTCCGAGCATTGGAAAAACAGGTTGAATTCTCCAATCCTTGGAACTCGTTCAACAGAAAAGCCTCTCCCTTCGACATTCGAAATTCCTTGTTCGAAATTCGATATTCGACACTCCTCTCCTCCTCCCTATCCCGCCAGCCCCTTTCGGAGGAGGACCCTAATCGGGGCTGGCACAACCGGCAGCAACAAACCTCTGAATGCTACGAAAATTTAACCCATACGCAACGTTCATGAGAAATAGTACTGAAAATATAAGTATCCGTAAATGGGTATACATACCCATTTTAGCAGAATCTTTACCGAATAATCTCGCGTCTTGCATCCAGAATTTCGTAGCATCCGCCGCATGAACGAGTTTAAACGTCCCAGCTGGGATGAGTATTTTATGGATATCGCCCACGTAGTTTCTCATAGAGGAAATTGCTGTCGGCGGCAGGTGGCTGCGGTGATTGTGCGGGATCGTCGGATTATCTCGACCGGTTATAATGGCACGCCTAAGGGAATTACAAACTGCTATGAGGGCGGATGCGAACGCTGCGCATCGGACACGCCGTCGGGCGAAGGGCTGGGCGATTGTACCTGCTGCCATGCCGAGGAAAATGCGATTGTGCAGGCAGCCTATCATGGGATTTCTGTGAAGGATGGCGTGCTTTATTGTACGATTAGTCCGTGTTTAATGTGTACAAAAATGATCATTAACGCAGGAATCTCTGAAGTCGTGTACGAAAAAGAATATCACTTTAAGGACCAAGCGCGTGCGCTATTTGCAGAAGCAGGCGTCATCTGTCGCCAATTCAATCGCGGAGAACTATGAAAAACAAACAACGTATAATAGGAGTCATTCCATCACGATGGGCATCCACCCGCCTCCCCGGAAAACCGCTTGCAATGATTGCGGGAAAAACAATGATTCAACGTGTTGCCGAACGTGTTGCGCAGGCAAAAACCTTAGATGCCGTGTTTGTCGCCACGGATGATCAACGGATCGCAGACACCGTAGCTTCTTTTTCGATTCCCGGCGTAAAAGCTGTGATGACTCGAGAGGATCATCCATCCGGCACCGATCGAATCGCCGAGGCAATCACAAACGCGGACTGCGATATTGTGATCAATATTCAGGGAGACGAGCCGCTCATCGACCCCGCATTGATCGATCACCTCGCGGAAGTGATGCGCTCGGGGGACTGGGATATGGCAACCGCTGCGGCGCCGATAGAACATGAAGACGATCTGAAGAGTCCGGATGTTGTAAAAGCTGTATTTGCGGACAACGGTCAGGCGCTCTACTTTTCGCGTGCGCCCATCCCGCACGTGCGCGACGCGCACGGCACTCTCTCCGGCGCACACTGGCGGCACATCGGCATTTATGCATATCGCCGAGATTACCTGCTCCACTTGGTGACCGAGCCCCCTTGCGCATTGGAAAAACTCGAAAAGCTCGAACAACTGCGTGCACTGCACATCGGCTGCAAAATGAACGTCCTGAAGGTGGCAGATATCGGCATCGGTGTTGATACGCCAGAGGATATCAAAAAGGTAGAGAAGATTTTAAACGAACAGGGCGCGTCTTGATCTGTGGAAAAGCGAGCTTTCCCCTTGTCTCACAACGCCGTTTCGGTAAACTTTGCGCTCAATTTAATGGCAAGGAGTTTTATGAAAAATGTAAAGATTGGTATTTTAGGGTTCGGCACCGTCGGTGCGGGCGTAGTTGAAGGAATCATCAACAACGGAGAGCTACTGGCGCAGCGAACCGATATCCTTCCAAGCATTGGAAAAATCGCAGATTTGGATATTGAAAGCGATCGCGGTGTAAACGTCGATACCTCGCTTCTAACAACGGACGCGCTTTCCGTCATTAACGATCCAGAAATTGACATTATCGTCGAACTCATCGGCGGCGTAACCATCGCCAAGAAATTTGTACTTCTCGCGCTCGAAGCAGGCAAGCCAGTCGTGACAGCCAACAAAGCACTAATCGCCGAGGCTGGGCGCGAGTTGTTCGAAGCCTCAGCCAAAAGCGGAGCCGGGCTCTACTTCGAAGCCAGCGTCGCAGGCGGCATTCCTGTTCTACGAGCACTGCGCGACGGCTTAGTTGGCAATCAGATTCAGAGCATGTACGGAATACTGAACGGAACCTGCAACTACATCCTAACACGCATGGAACGCGAGGGACTCGACTTCGACACCGTACTCGCCGACGCGCAAAAGCTCGGCTACGCAGAAACCCCGCCCGATCTGGATATCGACGGCGACGACACCGCGCACAAAGCCGTCGTTCTCGCATCACTCGCTTACGGCGCACCCGTCCCGATGGATGCATTCACCATCGAAGGCATTCGCGGGCTGTCGCATCGCGAAATCGAATATGCCGACGAGCTAGGTTATCGCATTAAACTTCTCGCAGTTATCCGCAATGTGGATGGTCAGGTTGAGATGCGCGTCGAGCCGGCACTCGTTCCAAAAGATCATTTATTGGCGTCTGTTCACGACTCCTTCAACGCCGTATTTATCGAAGGCGATGTCGTGGGCGACACACTCTACTACGGACGCGGCGCGGGCCGAGCGCCAACCGCCAGCGCGGTAATCGGCGACATCATGGAAGCCGCCGCAGGAACAGGAGGAAGCTGCAAATGGCTCCTCCAAAACAAAACCCTCCCCGTACGCGGCGCGGATGAGATTTCCGTTCGCTGCTACCTACGCCTCTCCCTGAAAGACCAGCCAGACGCAATCGCCGACGTAGCGCACGTACTCGGAAAAAACAACATCAGCATTGGCGCGGTACTGCAAAAAGAACAAAACCTCGGCGAACAGGTCCCCGTTGTGTTTCTGACCCATAAGGCGCTTGAAAAAGATTTTGTCGCGGCAATGAAAGAGATTACTGAGCTTACTGTCGTAGACGGCAAACCCGTTCGAATGGCAATCGAAGACTTTGAGTAGGATCTCAAAAACAGAACCATACAGTTCTACAGAAAGTTAGATCGTGAACGTTGTAAAATTTGGCGGGTCATCCGTCGCAAATGCAGAACAGATTTCGAAAATCATTGGCGTGGTAACCTCAGATACCGACCGCCGCATCGTGGTGGTTTCCGCCCCGGGTAAACGGTTTGCTGGTGACATCAAGGTGACCGACCTTTTGATCGCTCTGGCGGATACCGTTTTGGGTGGAAACGATTTTGAAGCCGCGTTAAAAGCTGTGGTCGATCGTTATACTGAAATCCAGCGCAATCTCGATCTGCCAGCTGGGGTGATCGAAATCATTACTGCCGACCTTCGCGGACGAATCGAAACACGCGGACCCAGCAAACTCCAATTCATGGATGCAATGAAAGCCGCAGGCGAAGATTGTAACGCCCGCGTGATTGCAGAAGCGTTCACCAAAGCGGGGAATCCGGCAAAATATATGAATCCAGGCGCTGCAGGAATGCTCCTTAGCGCCGAATTCGGCAACGCCGAAGTGCTCGAAGAATCCTTCAAAAACCTCTCCTCCCTGAAGGACTCCAAAGAAATCGTAATCTTCCCCGGCTTCTTTGGTGTCACAAAAGGCGGAGACATCGCGACCTTCCCGCGCGGCGGTTCCGACATAACCGGCGCCATTCTCGCGGCAGCAGTCAACGCCGACGTCTACGAAAACTTTACCGACGTCGACTCCGTTTGCTCAATGGATCCGCGCGTGATTGATAATCCACCCGCCATAACATGCATGACCTATCGAGAGATGCGCGAACTTTCTTACGCAGGCTTTGGTGTATTTCACGACGAAGCGATCATACCGGCGGTTCGCGCCGAAATCCCGATTTGCATCAAAAACACAAACAACCCCTCTGCCCCCGGAACCATGGTTGTTCCGAAACGCGAGCCAGAACACGGCTCCGTAGTCGGCATCTCCAGCGCATCGGGCTTTTGCTCGATCTACATCGACAAATATATGATGAACCGCGAAGTAGGCTTTGGGCGTCGTCTATTACAAATCCTAGAAGAAGAAGGAATCTCCTTTGAACACACCCCCTCCGGGATCGACAACATGTCCGTACTTCTAGCCTCCGCCAACATCAGTGACAAAAAAGAAACACACGTGTTAAATCGGATCAAAACCGAATTAAAGCCGGACAACATATCCGTTGAACACGGGCTAGCATTACTAATGGTCGTAGGCGAAGGCATGCACTACACGCCCGGAATGGCAGCGAAAGCGACTCAAGCATTCAGAGAAGCAAATATAAATCTAGAAATGATCAATCAAGGGGCCTCAGAAATCAGCATGATGTTCGCCGTCAAAGAATCCGACCGAGAAAACGCAATCCAAGCTCTCGGCACAGCCTTCTTTCCAAAGAAAACCAGCTCGAATTAAACAACAAACAAGTTCCACGCATCGGAAGATTTATTCACCACGAAAGAACTCAAGGAACGCAAAAAAGTACAATCTCATCAAATCCCCTCCAGGTAGCTTTCTATTACCCACAAGTATGAAGGTGCTCCACAGGTGCAGTTGTCTTGACC
>JAOZMR010000121.1 GCA_029934215.1 Pontiellaceae bacterium
AAAATCTTACCGTTTAAAACCGCCGAAGAACTATTCATTCAGGAACTGGCAGCATGAAAAAGTCGAACCTTTCAAAAAGCGGGCATTTTGCTTTACAGTCTACCCGATTCAAGTTGCGAGACGAAACCCCTTGACCCATTTGCTTCACGGGCGTAGATTCTCTGGCTTTGCAGTGGGTCTCGAAATGAGAGTGGGCATCTAGCCTGCTCTTTTTCAGTCAAATGAGAGCGCTGTTTTGAGATTTTTGACATCGGAGGAAATGATGAACAGCGAACTAAATGCCGTTGTAGAATATATGAAGCGTGAACGCGGAGTAGACCGCGAAACGATTATCGGGGCGATTGAGTCCGCCTTACAGTCTGTTGCAGATAAGACGGCGGCAAAAGCTGAGATGCTTCGTGTCAAGATTGACCGCACCTCGCTGGATATTAAGGCGTATGCCACAAAAAAGGTGGTCATCATGGTCGATGATCGCTATAAGGAGATCAGCTTGGCTGAGGCGCGTCGTTCTAAACCAGAGACGTGTCTTAATGAGATGATCGAAGTCGAAGCTGCTCCTCCAAAATTTAGCCGTATTACGGCGCAAATAGCAAAACAGACGATACTTCAAAAAATACGTCAGGCAGAAAAAGCCCGCGTGTTCGAGGACTACAAAAGTCGTACGGGCGAAATCGTGACCGGAACGGTTCTCCGGTTTGAGCGAAATAGCGTTATTATTGATCTGGACCATGGCGCCGAGGGAAGCATGTCCTCGAAGGATCGTGTTCCCACCGAGGAGTACGAGGCTGGCGAGCGCATTCGCATGTATATCACTCATGTACAAGAGCGGGAGGCGGGTCCAGAGATCCTGGTTTCGCGTAGCCATCCCGACTTTGTCCGCCGCCTGTTTGAGCTCGAAGTGTCCGAGATCTCGGACGGCACGATGGAGATTAAAGGAATTGCCCGCGAGGCTGGGTACCGTAGCAAGGTCGCGGTTATTTCGCACGATGAGCGTGTTGACCCTGTCGGCGCCTGCGTTGGAATCCGCGGTATGCGTGTGAAGAATATTGTCCGCGAATTGAGCGGCGAAAAAATCGATATTGTTCGCTGGAGCGACGATATTAAAAAGCTTGTGTCCAATTCGCTAGCTCCTGCTCTGCTTAAAGAGGTTGATGTCGACGAAGCGACCCATACCATCACTGTTATCGTTGAAGGCGACCAGCTTTCGCTCGCCATTGGCAAGCGCGGGCAAAACGCGCGTCTCACGTCTAAGCTGATTGGCTGGCGCGTCGATATACAGAAGGATGAGGACGCGATGGACTTTGAGGAACGTGTTGCCGCCGCCGTCGCTAAGTTGGCGATGATCGATGGGATCGGCGATGCGTGGGCAGAAAAATTAGTTTATAGTGGTTTCCTGAGCATCGAAGGTCTCATGGCAGCCGAATTATCCGATCTTGAGGGCATCGAAGATGTCACTCCCGAAAAGGCTCAGCAACTCTGGGCCGCCGCAGAAAAAGCCTACACGGCGCAACATGGTGAGATTACAGAATGAAGGTTCACGAATTAGCAAATGATTTAGAGGTTTCCGTTGAGGAACTTCTTGAGATTCTCAGCGATGTACAAATCGTAGCCGCCGACGGCGATAGCCTGTTGGCCGACCCAGAAGTCGCCGTTGTCTGCGACGAACTCGGTTTTTCCTCTCTGAAGGACGTCCGAGCAGTGAAAGAAGCAAACGCGACCGCCCGAGTCGAAGAGGAGTCGGTTCCGGTGAAAGAGGACGCCTCCGAGGAGGTTGAGGAGGAGGTTCCCGTAGAGGAGCCGGAACCGGTTGAGCTCTCCACTACGATTGAGTTCCTGAGACCGAAGGTGATGGTTAAGGAGCTTGCCGAAAAAATGGCTCTTAAGCCCAATCAGCTGATTGCCGAGCTGATGAAGATGAATATCTTCGCGTCGATTAATAAGGAAATCGATATCAAGATCGCTAAGAAGATCGCTAGTAGGTACGGTTTTGTGGTTGAGCTGAAGAGAAAAGAAAAAGCGAAACCCATTGCTACGGAAAAGCAGTCAAATAAGCCAGCTGCTGTCGCCAAAAAAGACCGGCCTGAGGATCTCGAGATCCGGCCGCCGATCATCACTTTTATGGGACACGTAGACCATGGTAAGACCTCGTTGGTCGACAGAATCCGCGACACGAAAGTGGTTGCAGGCGAGTCCGGCGGAATCACCCAGCACATTGGTGCCTACACGGTGGACATGGATGCCCGCCAAATCACAATTCTCGACACGCCTGGCCATGCAGCCTTCACCGCGATGCGTGCTCGCGGCGCCAACTTAACCGATATTGCGGTGCTGGTTGTTGCTGCCGATGATGGCGTGATGCCTCAGACGATCGAGGCCATCAAGCATGCGCAAGCCGCCGATGTTTGTATCGTGATTGCTATGAATAAGATGGATCTGCCAGCCGCGAATCCTGACCGTCTAAAACAACAGCTCAATGAGCATGGAGTAATGGTTGAGGACTGGGGCGGAAGCATTGCCTGTATGCCTGTCAGCGCAGAAACCGGCGAAGGAATCGATCAACTACTTGAGCAAATTTCGCTAGAAGCCGAAATGCTGGAACTCAAGGCGAACGATCAAAAGCAAGGCTCTGGTTTCGTTATTGAAGCGCAGATGGAGCCCGGAATGGGGCCAACCGCCACGTTGCTTGTACGCGACGGCACGCTTAAGGTTGGCGACAACATTCTTTGCGGCGCCCAATGCGGACGCATCAAAGCACTGATCGACTGTCACGGGAAAAAGGTTCGCACGGCGGGTCCGTCCTGCGCAGTTAAATGCATGGGGCTTGCTGGGGTTCCCTGCGCAGGAGACGAAGTCACGGTTTGCGCTACCGACAAAGAGGCAAAACAATATTCGGTAGGTCTGCTTGCTGAGATAAAAGCAGAGACGCTTAATAAAACATCGCGCAGCAAGCTCTCGCTCGACGACCTGTTCGGTAGTACAGCGGCGGGTAGAATTAAAGAGCTTCCGGTTGTTATTAAGTGCGACGTGCAGGGCTCTGTGGAGGCCATTCAACACTCACTCGACGCGATCAAAAGCGATAAAGTGAAGTTGAAAATCTTGGGATGCGATGTTGGAAACATCACGGCAAGCGACGTGATGCTTGCAAGTGCATCAAACGCCATCATTCTTGGCTTCCATGTTGCCAAAGAGAACGGTGTTGCACCGCTCTGCAAAAAGGAAGGCATCGAGATCCGGCTCTATAGCATCATCTATGAACTAATCGAAGAGGTCGAAGCCGCCATGTGCGGACTGCTCGAACCTTTACTGAAGGAGCATTTCCAGGGTAAGGCTGAGATTCGCCAAGTTTTCGACATGGGCAAGCGCAATAAGATTGCTGGATGTATGGTTACGGGCGGGAAAATCACATCGAAAGCGAGTATTCGCATCAAGCGCGGTGATGATGTTCTCTATAAAGGAACAATTGGTTCGCTCAAACGTTTCCAAAGCGATGCCGCCGAAGTGCGCGATGGGCAGGAGTGCGGGATTCGCCCCGATAACTTCATGAGCTTTAAAGAAGGCGACTTGATCGAAGCGTATACCGTCGAAAAAATCGCCCAGAAACTCTAATAGAACCGCAGAATGTCGAACGCAGAAGGATCGCTTTCCGAGGTTTGGAACTGTTCAACACGATTTTCCAACCCTTGGAAGGCTCTTTTTATTTTTACCCTTAAATCTTATTTCGGTGTGTTGCTAACTGCGCGAGATGCTTGGCTCAACATAGAGGGAAGTGAATGTCGAAACCCGGAAAAAAACTAAAGAAGAAAGTAAAAGCGAAGCGCAAGGCTTCCGGTCGGAAGAAAAAGCAGCGTATACCTGTTTTCAATCTGACGATTGCGCTGACTCTCTGGCTTGGCGTCTCCTTCTTATTCTATAGCGGGAGCCTTCTTCAACCGCAGGAGCTTATCCTGGGTCAGCAGGCAACCGAAACCGTTGTGGCGACGGTCGATTTCAGCGCCGAAACTCTTTCCGCCACCGAGCTCAAAAAAAAGGGACGCTCCGCAGAAATCCTACCCGTTTTTCAAATTGACACCGCCGGCATAAATGCAGCTAAAAAGGCGAGCACCCAGCTCTTTCCGCGCCTTCAAACCTTGCTCGACGCAACAGACCCAGAACGCCAAACTCTCATTCGAGATGCCATCGAAGGGCGCCTAGGTCAACTCTCCATCCATCTTAGCATCGACGAACTTCTTCAAATCTTCCCTGAAGACGGCACCGATCTGCAGGCAGTCATCATCAAAGCGCTTTCTGCATCCATCAACCAGGGCATCATCAGCGAAAGCGACCTCTCCACCCAGTTCAACAGCACCGCGTCGAGCGGAAACATCACCGTACGCGGCGGAACCAACACAGCCGAAACCATCCGTTCGATCCGCAGCTTCAACCGCTACACGAGCACACTCCAAACCGCCGTCCAAACCATTACCGCACAACTGCCAATAGATGTACGCAATGAAACCATCATTCGATCGCTAATTACCCCATGGATGCAGCCCAACATTATTTATAACACCACCGAAACCGCCGCTAGAAAAAAGCAAGCAAAGCAACTCGTCGACCCCGTTATGGAATCCATTGGGAGCGGCTCTGTGCTCATTCGCTGTGGCGACCCAGTCGACGAGCAAGCCCTGACCTGGCTTACCGCGCACGATCAGCGCCGAAGCGAGCTCGAATCCGGCGCGGAGCGAATCCAGCGCGTCGTGGCCAGCGGACTCATTTTGCTCATCGGGCTAGGGCTCACGATCGCCATCACCGGCATTGTCTCAAAACATCTTCTGCACAGCCAGCGTCGCGTCCTCGTCATGCTAACACTTTCTGCGATGCCGCTGATCATTGGAAAAGTGTTGCTGGCACTGAGCTTCAATCTTGAAATTCTCTCCCCCGCCGTACTCAGCTACGCCGTTCCATTATCCATCGCCCCCATGCTCGCCGCCATCTTGCTCGGCGGCATTCCAGGCGTTCTCGTCGGGCTCTGGACAAGCTTCGCGCTTGCGGCGCTGCTCGGAAACAGCTTCGAAGTTTTTATCCTCGGTTTATTGGTCTCAGTCACCGCCGTCTACACCACGCGCGATGTCAAACGCCGCACCAACCTCTTCCGCGCCGGCCTCTGGGTGGGCGCAGTCAAAATCTTCTTCGCATTGATTCTCGCCGTACTCAATCAACCCTCATGGGAAATCATCGCATCCCAACTCGCCACCGCACTCATCAGCGGGCTCGCCTGCGCCCTGCTTGCACTGCTTCTCATTCCACTGTTTGAAAACATCTTCAAAATCACCACCGACATCAAGCTACTCGAACTCTCCGACCTCAGCCACCCGCTACTCCAAAGCCTCGCCATCAAAGCACCCGGCACCTATCACCACTCCCTAATGCTTGCCAGTCTCTCCCAAAACGCAGCCGAAACCATCGGCGCCAACGGACTACAACTCCGCGTTTGCGCCTACTTCCACGACATCGGCAAACTCGTCAAGCCCGGCTTCTTTAGCGAAAATATCCAATTCGCAGAAAATCCGCACGACGATCTAGCGCCAAGTATGAGCACGCTCGTCATCATCTCCCACATCAAAGAGGGCATCACTCTCGCGAAAAAATACCACCTCCCACAAGTCATCATCGAAGGAATCGAGCAACACCAAGGAACCAGCCTCATCTCCGTCTTCTACCACCGAGCAAAAACCCAACAAGAAAACGAAGCCGCCGGTCAGGTCAACGTCAACGACGAAGATTTCCGGTACGAAGGGCCCAAGCCGCAAAACCGCGAAATGGCAATACTCATGCTAGCCGACTCCTGCGAAGCCGCCTCGCGCTCGCTCGCAAAACCAAACCCCGTCCGCATTGCAAACCTCATTGGCGACATCATAGACGCCCGCCTACGCGACGGGCAGCTCGACGAATGTAACCTCACCCTGCGCGAGCTCAACACCGTCAAACAATCCTTCATCTTCTCCCTCACCAACATGCTCCACGGCCGCGTCGCCTACCCAAAAGATGAAAACAAATCTACTAAACAACCAGACAGCGCATCCGCTAAACCTGCCAGCCATTCAAAAGCTGACTGACGCGCTTGCCGACTGCCTCATCGCCGCCGACCCCGACTCTGATTGGGGCGAAGTCACCCTCGTGCTCACCGACGACGAAGGCATCACGCAAACCAACCGCGATTTCTTAGACAAAGACCATCCCACCGACGTCATAACATTTCGCTACGACCCCATCCCAGGGGAGGAACCCGTAGCCACCGGCGACCTCATCGTCAACGTCGAATGCGCCCACCGCGAAGGACCCAAGCACGAAGGAGTCAAGGCCGAACTCGAACTCTACATCGCCCACGGCTTCGATCACCTCAGCGGAGCCGACGACGCCACCGACACCCAACGCGCAGCCATGCGCGAAACCGAACTCCGATGGCTCGCCGAGGTGAAGACGAAAACCAACAACGAATAGGGAAAAATATGGAAGCAGGAAAAATAAAATGTCCAGAGTGCGGAAAAATGTTCTCGCTCGACGATGCTGGGTACGCGAATATTTTGAAGCAGGTTCGCGATAGCGATTTCGATCAACAGTTGCAACAGCGACTTGAATTGGCAGAGGCAGATAAACGAAACGCGGTCGCGCTTGCGAAAGAAAAGGCGGGGGCGAAGTCGCAAAAGGCTGGAGCCGTCAAGGACGCGAAGATTCTAGAATTAAAGGCGAAGTTGGATGCTAGCGAAGTCGCTCAAGATCTTGCCGTGACTCGGGCTCTAGGCACTGTTGAGAAGGAGCGGGATGAACTGAGCAATATGCTCAAGCTATCAGAAACCAAGCTGTCACAAGAGCTTCAAGAAGCCGCTGCAAAAAAGAATACAGAGATACAAAAGCTGAAAGCGAAGCTGGACGCGAACGACGTTGCGCAGAAGCTAGCGATCACTGAGGCGGTCAACGGAATCGAGAAAGAACGAGATGAACTGAAAAACGGGCTTCAGCAGGCGGAGCTGGAAAAACAACTCGCCGTGACCTCACTCAAAGACAAATATGAAACGCAAATCAAGGATCGCGACGATGCGATTGAGCGTCTGCGGGATATGAAGGCTCGCCTATCGACGAAGATGGTTGGTGAAACACTCGAACTGCATTGTGAGACCGAGTTCAACCGGATTCGAGCGACAGCGTTTCCTGAAGCGTATTTTGAGAAAGATAACGACGCGAGCACAGGCAGTAAGGGCGACTACATTTTTAGAGATTCGGATGCGGCGAACACAGAGATCGTTTCGATAATGTTTGAGATGAAAAACGAAAACGACACCACGGCTACGAAGAAAAGGAACGAGGACTTTCTAAAAGAACTCGACAAAGATCGCTCGGAAAAGGGATGCGAATACGCGGTACTGGTCTCCATGCTCGAGCCAGACAGCGAGCTGTACAATACAGGGATCGTCGATGTATTTCATCGGTATCCAAAAATGTACGTGATACGTCCACAGTTTTTCATTCCAATGATTACGCTATTGCGGAACGCTGCGATGAATTCTCTTGAATACAAGACAGAACTTGCGCTCGTTAAGGAGCAGAATGTCGATGTCACAAGCTTCGAAAACGACCTCGACAATTTCAAAACCGCATTCGGGAAGAACTACAACCTTGCATCCAAGAAATTTCAAACCGCAATTGATGAGATTGAAAAATCGATCAATCACCTACAGAAAACGAAAGACGCGTTGCTTGGCACAGATCGAAACCTTCGTCTTGCAAACGACAAAGCGCAGGATGTTACGGTAAAAAAATTGACTCGGCGAAACCCAACGATGGCTGCTAAATTCGAGGAGTTAAAAGGGTAAAAGATGTTTTTAAACTAGTCAGCCCTCATACAAAACACCGATTTTCGGGTTTTGCCTCGCAAGTTGAATGTTACCACTTTTACACCGAATTATGCACGCAACGAACGAATGTCTGGAAAAAGCTACAAGAGGTTTAATCGCGAAAAAACAGTAGAGTAGAGGAACCCGCCGAAGCGGGTTCCCCCCTCATCAAACCGGACG
>JAOZMR010000122.1 GCA_029934215.1 Pontiellaceae bacterium
TTGAATGGATTTCGACGATAAAAGCACGCTTTGAAAGGAAACGGTAAGATTACGGCTTTTCAACAAAAGAAAATTATTGAGTTGACGGATACCTCAAAATAATACAATCATTCCTTTTTGTGGTAAATTGAGGTTTTGCAATGGATTTTTATTCGGAAGAATGTATGGAGGATGTAGAGATTGCCCCGTTTTTAAAGGGGCGATTGGAGGAGCACTGCGCCGAGATACAGCAACCGGTACGCACGGTTCTGGATGAAGCGATCAGAAGTTATCTTCGAGATCGAAGGGAAGATGGCGGTTTTCGATAAACAAGAAATAGAGAATAAATACTTTGGGCGGGTTTTTCCGCTGAGAATACAAACAAACAAAAGGGTGATTGATATGATAAATAAATGGATAGTCGGGTTGCTGGTCGGGTTTTTTGGGTTCTCCTCTTTTGGGGGAGAGTTTGACGGGGAGTTTAATATTCCCGAGTATACGCACGGAACATATAAGGAAGAGGCTGTTCTTAAGGCTACAGCACTAAACTTGTCTGGATCCGACATTACTTTCCGGGTGAAGAAAACTGATCCAGGAGCATTTTCAAAAAGGGGGCTGATGAAAGTTAGACGAGGAAGTCCAACTGGTGATCAAGAAGTATCGAAACCCTACAATAGTGGTGTGGACTCTGTGACTTTATCATTCGATTTGGATAGCTCTTTTAATAAAGGGCAAAAAAGGGATTACTACTGCACTAGTAAAAGTACGGATGGCGATGAGTATGATGTTGGTCCCATTAGTGTCTACCGCCGAGTGGATACTCCCAGCCGACCAACGGTTACCTCTACGAGTTCCAGCTCTATTTCTCTTTCGTGGAGCACCGTTTCAGGAGCAACGAAATACGTTTTGTATAAAAAAGTCTCGGGAGGGAATTACAGTGGATCGTATGTGAGCGGAACGAGTAAGGTTGTTACCGGGCTTGATCCAGATACAACCTATTATTTTAAATTGAAGGCTCAGGGAAGCGGAGGAAACGAAACCCGTTCGGAGTCTTATTCATCGGAGCGATCTGCTCGCACAAGCAGTGAGACTGTAACCTGCGCAATTCCGTCTTCTTGCTCGGTTCCATCTTCAGATTCTGATGGGGCTTACACGGTTAACTGGGGGGCGTCTTCCACTGCCGGAGCGTCTTATCGATTGGAGGAAAGAAAGAATAGCGGGAGCTGGAGTTATGTGACCTCTGGAACGTCTCGCAACCGAAATATAACGGGGAAAAGTAGCGGGACGTATACCTATCGCGTGAAGGCGACGAAAAGTGGGTGCACGGATAGTGGATGGAGGACTTCTGGGGGATGTGTTGTTTCGATTAGCTCCGTCGTGGCAACCCCGTCTTCCTGCTCGGTTCCATCTTCAGATTCCGATGGGGTTTACACGGTTAACTGGGATGCGTCTTCCACGGGCGGTGCATCTTATCGGTTGGAGGAAAGAAAGAATAGTGGAAGCTGGAGCTATGTGACATCTGGAACATCTCGAAGTTGTAGTATTACGGGGAAAAGTGACGGAACGTACACTTATCGCGTGAAGGCGACGAAGAGCGGCTATACGGATAGTTCGTGGAGAAATTCAGGAGGATGTGTTGTTTCGATTGCTTCCTCCGACACCACCCCGCCGACGTTTAACAGCGTTAACTTGGACGGGCATTCCGATGGTGGTGCCATTTCTATAGAGGTTAATGAACGGTTGAATTTTTCGGGAACCATTTCGGATAATGTGAGTTTGGAAAAGGTTTCGATGGTGGTTTCTCGTGCTGGCGAATCGGTCACAAACGTTTTTTCCTCCTCTCCGTCGAATCCATATTCCTTGAGTTCAAACTATTTCCAACCGACCGCAGGCGGGCATTATATTGTGGGGCTTTGGGGAAAAGATACTTCTGATAATACGGATCGTTATGCGTGGAGTGTTGAGGTGAAAGATAGCTCGGCACCTGCCCCCGTAGACACGCTGTATGGTGTCAACGCAGACCCGCACGAAAAATGGAGAAGATTTTCAGGGATTACGCAAACTGCGTTGCTTGGAGGAAATGCGTCTCACAATCTGACCCCGGCGGAGTTGATTTACTATTCAGCGAAAGAAAACGACATCAACCCCGTGTTGCTTATTGCGAAGCTACAAGATGAAATGGGACTCATAAAAACAATTTACAGTGATGTGGTGCTTGCGAAAAAGATGAAGCGAGCAACTGGGTATGGCTGTTTAGACGGTGGGGATTTGGATTCGTGGTACGGGTTTTATCCACAGCTTGTGAGTTGCACATATCAATTCAGCCTTTCTCGAACTCGGGGGATGTCGTTTCAGGAAGCTTATGAGTCGTATACAACGGGTTCAGGAAAGTATTCAGGTTTCGTGAGCGGGATTTATAACTGGGTTGCGGCGGAAATGAATACGATTGCGAGAACCTCTTTTGACACAACGCCGACGTCTGGAAGCGGTACGGGATATTACAACGATTTTAAAGAGGTCGTCACCATTGCGCACATTCAGTCGCTTTTGGAGCAACACGTGGGACGTTTGAAAAATGAATCGCTGTTTTCTTCAACCTCCTCGGGCGGGACTCCTCCGGTTCAAACGGGACAGCCCGTTTTCTTTAGCCAAAAAAATTCAACGTGGGCCGAAAATCAACTGGGGCACGGGAGGCTCACGTTGGGAAGCCACGGTTGTTTGGTCACTTGTATTTCTATGATGTACAACAACCTTATCGGAATATCGAATCCGCCAAACCCTGCTGAAATGAACAGTTGGCTGGAGGCAAATAATGGGTTTGATATTGACGAAGTTTATTGGAATAAAAGCGATGATCATCCAGCCGGTGGACTTTCGAAAGGCGCAGAGAATTCGCTGGATAACAACTGGGTGGGGCTGCGCAACTCTTTGGTGAATGGAGATTGGTGTGTTCTTGAAGTGGTCAATTCAAAGCTGATGCATTTTGTTTTGGCGTACGCTTATACGGGGGGAGATGTGAACGAGCCATCGTCCTATCGCATTTTGGATCCCATTGAAGATTCCTTTAATCCAAACCTAACCATGGCAAAGTACAGAACGTTTTTTCGTCGGACACCCTATAGTGGAAATTTCTCGCAAGGAGGAGTTACTCCGCCCGAAATTATTTCTCCAGAAGCTAACGAAGTGGGAGTTCCTTTGGCAGTCGCCTGTTCTTGGCTTTCTGGGATTGAAGGCGCAAGTTTCCGCGTGCAAATTGCAACAGGCGTGAGTCGGCCATCGTGGAGTTCTGTTAATGGATTTACGACCTCGACCTCTTCTAGCACAGCGGTTCCGCTGAACATAGGTCTTCCTATGCAAGATACGCATGCCTTTATGTGGACGAATAGCATTTCTGGACAACGAAATCCTCGGCCAGAAACGGACTATTGGATGTCTGTAAAAATATTCCAGCCAGAAGTGGGATCAACCTATTCGACTCCTGTACACTTCAAAACGACGATTGCTGCTCCGTCTGTGACGGCTCCAGCGAACAACGCAACGCTCACCTCCTCGCCGATTCAGGCGAGTTGGACAACCATTTCGGGTGTGACGGCTTCTCGAATTCAGATCGCAGAAGACAAAAGCGAATGGACAAAAGCCTACGGGTTCACCTTGGAGTCAGACCCGAGCGATCGAGTGGTGGTGAATGCAAATACAGGGTCAGCCAAAACCTATTCCTGGCAATCAGGGTCGCCCGGCTCTCATCAGGGCCCGGAGTCTGGAAAAAGTTACTATTTAACGGTTCGATCCTATAAGCCAAACGCAGGAAGCTCCACCTATTCAGAGCCAATTCAGTTCACGTACCAAACAGGATCGGTTTCTTATCCTTCCGCTCAAACCCTCGCGGCATCACAAATTGGAACCACATCGGTACGGCTTAACGGGGACGTGACCTCCGATGGCGGTTCAGCGATTACATCTCGCGGTTTCTTTTTGAGTGAAAATGCAACTGTTAGCTCAGGAGATACTCGATTTAACGTATCCGGATCCGTGGGTGAATTCTCATACGTCGCCTCTGGACTGAACCCCGACACACAATACTGGTATAGATCGTTTGCGTTTAATGACGAGGGAGGGGTTTACGGGTTGAGTACCCAAACCTTCACAACCCGAGATGTCACCGCGCCGACCTACACTCTCGTTGTAAACAGCGGAACAGGCGACGGAACGTCCTATACAGAAGGTCAGGTTGTTTCAATTTCGGCAAATACACCGCCGAGCGGAAAAGTTTTCGATCGCTGGATCGGCGACACCTCGGCGATTGCCAGTGTAACCGCATCCAGCACGACAGTTGTTATGCCTGCTCAAAATATAACTGTTTCTTCGACGTATCGAGATTCGGGCGGAGGAACCGAAGAGAACGATTCGTTTGCCGATGCGATTCGTTTGACAGGAAACAGCGGTCAAACGACGGGAAGTACAATCGGCGCGACCAAAGAAACGGGAGAGCCAGCTCATGCAGGAACAACAGGAGCGGCATCCATCTGGTGGACATGGGTTCCGACGGTTAACACTCATATAGAGGTTGATACCGTTGGAAGTGATTTCGATACGGTTTTGGCAGTTTATACGGGCGGTAGCGTTGGTAGTCTCACGGAGATCGTTTCCAACGATGATGTTAGTTCTAGCAACCCATTGAGTGCTGTCGGGTTTGACGCTGTTCAAGGCGAGACATATCGCATTGCTGTCGCTGGATATAGCGAGTATAGAGGAGCCGTTGTCTTAAACTGGGCAACATCTTCTGCGACCACATACACCCTCGTTGTAAACAGCGGAACAGGCGACGGAACGTCCTATACAGAAGGTCAGGTTGTTTCAATTTCGGCCGATGCCCCGCCAAGCGGAAAGGTCTTCGATCGTTGGACCGGTGATACCTCGGCGATTGCCACGGTGACCGCATCCAGCACGACCATTACCATTCCTAGCGCAAATGTAACCGTTTCGGCGACCTATAAAGATTCAGGCGGCGGAACCGAAGTGAACGATTCGTTTGCCGACGCAATTCGTTTGACTGGAAATAGTGGTCAAACGACGGGAAGCACAACCGATGCAACCAAAGAATCGGGAGAACCAGCTCATGCAGGAAAAACGGGAGTGGCATCCATCTGGTGGACATGGGTTCCCGCAGCAAACACGCACGTAACGTTTGATACCATTGGAAGTGATTTCGATACTGTTTTGGCGGTTTATACCGGAAGTAGCGTTGCGGGTCTGACGGAGATTGTTTCTGCTGATGACGGCAGCGGTGTTGACTACACAAGTAAGGTTGAGTTTGATGCGGTTCAAGGCGTGACGTATTGCATTGCCGTCGATGGATATAATGAGGTTCGCAAAGGCTCCGTTGTTTTAAACTGGGCAACATCTTCTGCGACCACATACGCCCTCGTAGTAAATAATGGAACCGGCGATGGAACGTCCTATACGGCAGGTCAGCGGATTTCAATTTCAGCCAACACCCCGCCGAGCGGAAAGGTCTTCGACCGCTGGACAGGCGACACATCGACGATGACTAATGTAACCGCATCCAGCATGATCTTTGTTATGCCGGATCGCAACGCAACCATTTCGGCGACGTATCGAGATGTCACAGCTCCGACCTACATTCTCGTGGTGAACGGCGGAACCGGCGACGGAACGTCTTATACGGAAGGTCAGGTTATTTCAATTTCAGCCGATGCCCCGCCGAGCGGAAAGGTTTTCGATCGTTGGACAGGTGACACCTCGGCGATGACCAATCTAACCGAATCCAGCACGATCTATTTCATGCCGGGTCGCAACGCAACCATTACCGCGACGTATAAAGACGCAGGCGGCGGAAGCCGTCACTTTGAGGAAGTCAGCGGAAATCCGGCAGATCCGTTATGGGATGTATATTTGGCGGGTGCAACGGTGGATGGTTCCACGCTTGGTGCAGGTGACGAAATCGCTGTTTATGATGGCTCGACACTGGTCGGAAGCTTTGTTCTGACGGGCACACTAACCGATGCACAAAAATTCAATAACACGCTGAAAGCGTTTTCGACTTTGGACAGCGGCTTGGGTTATCAGGCGGGTAACAGCTATCAGTTCCGTTGCTGGGATGCCTCTGCTGGCATTGAGCGTTCCGGCACGGTTTCGTGGAGCAACCCTTCTGGGGATGCGTATACAGGAACGGTATTCCCCTCCGCACAAAGTCCGTACAGCATTGCAACACTGACGTTTGTTACAACGCACTTCCCAGAAGTCAGCGGAAATCCGGCTGATCCGACGTGGGACATTTACTTGGCTGGTGCGACACTGAACGGTTCGGATCTCGAAGCGGGCGATGAAATCGCCATTTACGACGGGGCAACGCTTGTCGGAAGTTTCTCCCTGTCAGATATACTGACGGATGCGCAGAAGTTCAACAACACGTTGAAAGCCTTTTCGACGCTGAGTAGTGGTGCTGGATATCAGGCTGGACATGCGTACAGGTTTGTTTGCTGGGATCAGTCCGCCTCTCAGGAACATTCGGGATCGGTACAGATGACTAGCGGTTACACCGACGCAACATTCCCATCCGGCGACGGAGAGTACAGCATTGCAACGCTACTGTTCGGCATGCGGACTCAAGAGGTGTCGCTTCGTTCGGGTTATCAGTTCGTTTCACTTAATGTCACGCCAGATCCCGCCGGAATGCTGACCGTTCTTTCGGATGTGCAGGACAATTTGTCTATCGTGAAAGATTCCAACGCAAACACGATTCGTAAGATTGGGTCCAGCTGGATTAACGGGATTGGCGATTGGGCTTCTTCGGAGGGTTATCTGATCAAAATGAACGCATCGGGCACGCTGTCTGTAACAGGCGTTCCGGTTCCAGGGGATACTCCAATTTCCTTGGAGACTGGGTATCAGTTCATCACATATCTACCATCAGAGCCGCAGGATGCACTGATCGTTTTGGCGGATGTTCTGGATAACCTCTCGATCGTGAAGGATTCGAACGCAAACACGATTCGTAAAATCGGAGACACTTGGATCAACGGCATTGGCGATATGGTTCCGAGCGAAGGCTATCTCGTGAAAATGAGTGGAGCCGACACCTTGCGTTATTCGTCGCAAGCACAAGGTGCATCGATTGCAATGGAGAATGCTCCTTTTGAAGCGTTGGACGATGAACCAAAAGATGCGCGTCATTTTCCTGAAGTTAGCGGAAACCCAGCCGATTCAACCTGGGATATTTACCTGGAAGGCGCCGCTGTGAATTCGGTGGATCTCGAAGCGGGCGATGAATTGGCGATCTATGACGGTGTGACCTTGGTTGGAAGTTTTGTTCTTTCTGAAAAGCTGACGGAAGCTCGGCGGTATCAGAATGTTTTGAAAGCGTTTTCTACGCTGGATGACGAAAACGGGTACACAGCGGGAAACAGCTATTCCGTAAAGATCTGGGATGCATCGGGAGCTTCAGAGCATGACGCGACTGTTGAACTTCTCGTCGCCGATGATGCATATGCTGGCGCAGGATTTCCGACGGATAAAAGTCCGTACAGCATCATGACTGTTACTGCTGAAGGAGGCGCGTCGGGCGATCTTGACGGAGACGGATTGCCTGATGCTTGGGAAGCGAAGTTCCCTGGCGGCGATTTCGTCCCTTCCGCTCTTTGTGCGAATGGGATCAACACCGTCCGAGAAGCCTATATTGCTGGATTAGATCCGACCGATCCGAGTAGTACGTTTTTGACCTCGATTCTTCCAGGGAATTCTCTGCATTGGAGCACAATCACGGGGCGCGTCTATTCCGTCTGGTGGACAACCAATCTGCTAGAAAACTTCCAACCCTTGGAAACAAACCTTCCTTGGACACAAAATGGCTACACGAACTCGAACCCAGGTTCGTGCGATTACTACAAAATCAAGATTGAATTGAAGTAGTTTTGTCGTAGAAGCGCAGAGATCGCAAAAACAGCAGGTTATTTCTGCGCGGCGCCTTAGTGCCATTCATCCGTGGGACGAATGGCACTAAGTTAAGCCCCTTTCGCTACCACCGCAATCACGATTCTACAG
>JAOZMR010000123.1 GCA_029934215.1 Pontiellaceae bacterium
CCGAATCTATCCACGAGAAAAAGCCTCTAAAAAACGCACATTCGTGAAGAGCCACAAAATCCACCTTAGCCTGTGGTCCTAAAAGTTGGGGTAACCGCAATTAAACGAGTAAAACAGTCAGAAGCTCGGGTTAATTACTCCTGAAAACAAGGGCAATAACGCTTAATTCCCTCTCGTTAAGTGGTGCCCCGGAGAGGACTTGAACCTCCGACCTACGGATTAGGAATCCGTTGCTCTGTCCAGCTGAGCTACCGGGGCGTACGGGTTAAGGGGAATCAGCTTGTTCCTTATTTTTGTAGCGTACGTATATTTATACGTTGAGGCAAGCAAATCAAACGCTCAGTGCAATTTCTCCTGCTTATCCCTATTTTTTCCAGAAGCTGGGAAGGAAGAGTATGAGGACGGTGTATAGTTCTAGGCGACCGAGTAACATGCAACATGTGAGGATGATTTGTCCAGGAACTGGAATGGTCGCGTAGTTTTTGGTGGCCCCGACGTCGACGAGTCCGGGACCAATGTTGCCGAGTGTCGCGATGACGGAGGTTGCGGCGGTTACGAGGTCTTCTGTGTAAAAGGTCATTAAAAAGGAGGCTATCGCGAAGATGATTATGAAGATGGTGAAGAATGCAGTGATGTGAGAGATGATCTCTTCTTCAACGGGTTTTCCGCCGAGCTTAATCTGTAGGACTGCTTGCGGACGCATGAATTGCCGAACCTCTTTGATCATTTTTTTCCACATGATGTATATGCGGACAACTTTCATTCCGCCGCCGGTGGACCCTGCGCAACCGCCAACAAACATCATTAGGACGAGAAGTAGTCGTGAGCTTTCTGGCCAGATGTTGAAGTCTGCTGTGATGAATCCGGTTGTTGTGACGACTGAAACCGCTTGAAAGAATGCGGCGCGAAGTGAGAATAGGAAGTCTGGGTAGACGGTTCCCCAGATGCTGAAGGTTAAAAAGAGTCCGCAAATGAGTATGAATAGAGAGTAGAAGCGGAATTCTGGGTCTTTGAAGTAGCGTTTTGGTTGACCGGTTAGCGCGTAGTAGTGGAGGGAGAAGTTTACCCCTGCGGCGAACATGAAGAAGAGGATGATGCAGTCGATGGTTCCGCTGTTAAAGGCTTCGACGCTTGCTGTGCGGGTGGAGAATCCGCCTGTGGCCATGGTTGCGAAGGTGTGGCAAAAGGAGTCGAACCAGCACATGCGGCCTACAAATTTAAGGAGTAGGATTTCGAGGAGGGTTAGTAGGGCGTAGACTCCCCAGAGGAGTTTTGCGGTTGTTGTGATGCGCGGGGTGAGCCGATCTTTCGATGGTCCTGGCATTTCGGCGCGGTAGAGTTGCATTCCGCCGACTCCGAGAAATGGCAAGATTGCTACGCAAAGTACTAGTACTCCCATCCCGCCGAACCAGTGGGTGAGTGCTCGCCAGAATAGTATTCCGCGTGGAATGCTTTCCAGTGTTTGGAATTCGCCGGCTGGAAGGACGGATGCACCGGTGGTGGTGAAGCCGGACATGGTTTCGAAGATTGCGGCGACGGGATGGGGTATGACGCCGGAGATGATGTATGGGAGGGCGCCAAAAATGGCCGCGAAAATCCATCCGAGTGTGACGACTGCAAATCCGTCGCGCCGCGAGAGGTTGATTTTGCCGCGTGTTAAAAGAAGTAGAGCTATTGCGAATGCGCTTGTGATGAGCGATGAGTGAAGGAGGCTTCGTTGTGCCCAGATTGGATCGGACCAATAAAAGGAGAGTGCAGAACAAAATCCCATCGCTACACCTATTACGAGTGTAACCATGGAAACAAGATAGAATACGGTGCGTTTGCTCACTTTAAGAATGTTGACTGGATTTTTTTAACGGTATCGTGGCGAGAGAAAATCAGTAGTCGATCTGTTGGAACTAGTTTTAGGTCCCCCGTGGCGGGTACGACGTCTGTTCCTCGCATGACGGTGGCAATTATTGCGGAGCGAGGTAATTTGATCTCTTTGATCATTTCTCCACAGTATTTACTTTCTTTGGTTATGACGATGTCAAGAAGTTCGCCAGGTAGATTGTGGAGTAGGGATGCGGCTCGAACTTTCTGCGATCGTAGGTAGTGCAAGATCGCGTGCGTCGTTGATATGTAGGGGCTGACTACGCGGTTTACGAGGTTTAGTGTTCCAATGATTGGAACGTAGTCTGTTCGTGCAATTTGTGTGACGGTGAAGTTGATGCCTTGTTTTTTTGCCATCAGACAGTTCATTATGTTGTTTTCGTCGTCGCCGGTTAGTGCGACGAATGCGGTTCCTTTTGTGACTCCTGTTTCTTCTAACGCGCTCTCGGTTAGCGCGTCTGCTCGTAGAACGAGTGTTTTTTGAAGTTGCGCTGAGCAGATGCGGGCTCGTTCTTCGTTCTGTTCAAGGAGAACGCATTCTACGGAGTCTTCAATTTTTTTTGCGAGCATTAGTCCGAGATCGCCTCCGCCTGCAATCACTACCTTTTGAATGGGCTGAAAGCTGGGGCATATCCATTCGGAAAATGCTGAAATTGCGTTTCTTTTCCCGACGAGGTAGACGAGGTCGTTTGCCTGAAAGTGGGTGTCTCCTCGCGGGATAATCAGTTCGTTGTCTCGCAAAATTGCAATCATACGAACTTTTTGAATCAGCTCGAGTCTTTTGCATGCTGCGGGTGTTGTGCCGACGAGCGGGCTTGTTTGTGCGATTCGGAATCCTGCGACCATCACTTTTCCTGCGAAAAGGTCGAACGCCTCTATTGCGGCTGGCATTTTTAGACTATGGAAGATTTCGCGTGCGCACTCTTGTTTTTGGTTAATCACTAGATCCACGCCCATTGCTGTTAGGTCGAATGTGTCGTCTGAGTGGATATATTCTGGACTTGCGACGCGAGCGACTTTGCGAGGCACGCCGGCGGCGTTTGCGTATAGACAGGCGAGGATATTCACCTCGTCGCAGTCGGTTACGGCAATTACGAGGTGGCATTTTTCTACACGCGCTTCGTCGAGCACTCGCGGGCTCGAACCTGGACCGCATACGGTTAAGATGTCGAGCTTGGTTTCCGCTGCCGCCAACGCATTTGGGTCGGTGTCAATCATCACCACACTATGTTTTTCTTCGCAGAGACGAAAAGCGAGCTGTCGCCCCGCGTTTCCTGCACCTATAATTAAAACTCTCATAACTGGGGATAGTGGATTAATAAAAGGCGGGATGAAACCTATTTGTTCGGAAGATTTTCTGGAAAAAACTCGCCTAGGGTGGATCCGATTCGATCTGGTTTTTTCATAAAGCGTTGAGCGGGCGAGTTTTTAGCGGCATCGCAACGGCTGGCAAACTCCTTGCATGAAACCACAAATGCTCCTGCTGCCGAAACAATTCGCGCCTCAATTTGGTCGGAGGTCACCACGCAAATGCGCTCTGGGTTCTTCGCGGTGGCCACCATCCGCTCGATTACTGCGTCCGCTGTTCGGTTCAACGGCGAAAAAAGCACTTGCATATGCGGCGCATCGAACGATATGTCGCGCCCGACTTCTTGTCCGTCGAACACGACTGTGATGCGCTGCGCCATTTCTGGCGCGGCATGTTCCACCCGACGCATCAGCCGCTGACGCGCAGTTTGCAGGTCGCCGCGTCGACCGTCCAGCACAGCATCTTGGTGAAGCAGGTTGTATCCATCGATAATGAGGTGATCGTAGTTCATGCGTTTCCAAGGGGTGGAACAGGGTTTGTTCGTTTTGTTGCGGCTATGGGCATTGGCCTGAAAAGTTAAGACCTGTTGTTGGGTCGAGCCCGAACATGAGGTTCATGTTTTGGAGGGCGTTTCCTGCTTGACCTTTGATGAGGTTGTCGATGTGCGATATGACGCGCAGCCGATTGTTTCGTTCGTCGACATCGACGATCAGGTTGCAGAAGTTGGTTCCGCTGACTTGTGCGGTTCCGATTGTTGCGGTGTTATTGTATACGCGGACGAATGGTTTTTTGGCGTAGAATGTTTTGTAGGTGTCTAAGAGCTGTGCGGCGCTCGTGGTTTCGGTGAGGTCTGCGTATAGACAGGAGATGATTCCTCGGCAAATTGGAACGACTTGGGTGGTCATTGTGATTTGTATAGGGGTTTCTGCGAGTTCGCTTAGTTCTTGTTCGATTTCAACCATGTGCTGATGGCCGGCAAGTTTGTAGGCGTTCACTTGTTCGTAGCGTGCAGGGTAGTGGAAGGCGGCGTTTGGTTTTTTCCCTGCGCCGGATACGCCGGTTTTGCAGTCGCATATGATGCTTTTGGGGGCAATTAGGTTTCCTGACGCAGCCGGCGCAAGGCCGAGGATGCAGCTGACTGCAAAGCAGCCAGGATTGCCTACGATGTTTTGTTCGGGTCCCAGTGGGTGAAGTTCGGGGAGCCCGTAGATGGTTTTGGGAAGTAGTTTTTCTGCGGCGTGGGTGGGGTTTCTTCCAATGAATTTGGCGTAGGCGCTGTATTTTTCTGGGGTGGTGAATCGGAAGTCGCCGCTATAGTCGACGACTTTTGCTCCTTTTTTGAGCTCGTTTTCGGCCGCGTTCATCCCCACCCCGTCGGGCGTAGCAAAAAATACAGCGTCAAAGTTTTCCTGTGTGGCTGGGTCGTCTGGCGTTCGGATGAGCTCGTCGCAGAAACCTGTTAGATGTGGGTACAGGTCGCTCATTTTTATCCCGGTTTCGGTCGCTGCGACTAAGCATTCTATTTTGAATTCGGGGTGCTGTTGTAGTAGCTCAACAATCCCGACTCCTCCGTATCCGCCCGCTCCTACTATTTTTATTTTCTTCATTTCTAAATTCTCCGCTAGCAATAGACTTCAAGTTGGGTACTATAACGCTTTTGTTTCGAGAACCAATCATGAAAGTTGGAATCATATCTGATACGCATGGTCAAATTGACCAGGCTTTGAGCGCCGCCCGTGAATTTATTTTCCGGGGGGTGGATGTTGTATTGCATTGTGGCGACATTGGTTGCGATATGGTGCTCACCGAAATGGCGGCTCTTTTCCAAACCTTGGAAATCAAGCTTTATGCGGTGCTGGGGAATTGCGATCTTGCGGAGTGCTGGGATTTCTATCCAGAAAACATCGGCGTGGAGGTTCTTGGTCGTTTTGGGGAGCTTGTGTTGGATGATAAGAGGATTGCTCTTTTACACAGTGATGATGAGGCTGTTTTTGAACGTGCTGCAAAGGCGGATCAATATGATTACATTTTTTCCGGGCATACGCATGTCCGGCACGATCAGCGGATGCATCGAACTCGCTTGATCAATCCTGGCGCGGCGGGACGAGGAATGCATCCGTCTTGCGCCGTTCTTGACCTCGCTACAGACACGCTTAATTACGTATCCATCGTGCCCAATAACTTTTAAGGGGCGTTCACAGCACGGCTTCGAGTTTCGCAGCGAGGATATCGATCTCTTTTTTTGTGCGCTTTTCTGTGAAGGCGAAAAGTAGAATGTTTTCCATTCCTTCGTAGTATCGCCCAGCGGGGAAGCCGGCGGCGATGCCTTCTTCAATTAGATCGCTGACGACTTCGCTTGCGTCTTTGGGCAGTTTGAGAGCAAATTCATTGAAAAAGGGTCGGTCGAATAGGGGCTCAACGCTGGGAATTGCTTTGAGGCGTGTCCACGCGTAGCCCGCTCGATCCATGCATTGGCGGGCGACATCAGCGAAGCCGTGTTTGCCGAGAAGTGATAGGTATACAATGACGCGTAGCGCGCAAAGTTGTGAGTTGGTGCAGATGTTCGATGCGGCTTTTTCGCGGCGGATGTGTTGTTCGCGTGCTTGCAGGGTCAGCACATAGCCGCGCCGGCCTTTGGCATCTGTTGTTGCTCCGACGATGCGTCCGGGCATGTTGCGTACGAGTTTCTTGCGTGTCGCCATGAAGCCAAGGTAGGGACCGCCGAACGAAAGCGGGAGTCCGAGACTCTGCCCCTCCCCCGTAACAATGTCTGCGCCCATTTCGCCTGGCGTTTTGATGAGCCCAAGGGACACCGGATACGCCGAAAGAACAGAGATTGCTTTTGCGGCACGCGTTTGTTCAATCAGATCGGTAAGATCGTCGATGCATCCAAAAAAGTTGGGATTTTGGATGAGTACGGCACCAACCTCGTTATTGAGCGCGGCGCTGAATGCCTCGCGGTCGGCGATGCCGTTTCCAGAGATTGGAATCTCTTGATATTCGATGTTTAGGTTTTTGGTGTAGCTTCGGAGCATGGTTCGGTAGATCGGGCTGACACCTTCGTCGACGAGTATGCGGTTTCGACGGGTGATACGTAGCGCCATCATCAGTCCTTCGAAGAGCGCGGTGCCGCCGTCGTAGAGCGATGCATTTGCAACATCCATTCCGGTGAGGCGCGCAATGGCGGTTTGATATTCGTATGCCGACTGTAGTGTTCCCTGCGCGGCTTCCGGCTGGTACGGTGTGTAGGCCGTGAAGAATTCTCCGCGAGATGTGAGCGAATCGACTGCGGCTGGAATGAAATGATCGTAAAACCCCGCTCCGCAGAAGTTCGTGAGGTCGCAGGAGTTTTTTCGGGCGAGCTTACGAATGTGCTGCATCATCTCCATTTCGGAGAGACCAGACGGAACGTTAAAGGATTCGACCTGAAAGTCGGCGGGGATTTGATTGAACAGATCGTCGAAGCTGTTGGCTCCGACGCATTCAAGCATCTCTTTTTCGTCGGATGGACTGGTGCAAGCAAACGGTGTGTGTGACATAAGGACTCCTCAAAAAGCGTATGAACAGTGCTCACAAGTTCTTGCACTGTATTCGTAGGCGCCTATGATAGGAGCTTTTCCAAATGAAACAAGCGCAAAAGGAATCCCTTCTATGATAAAGCAAGCTATTCAAATTTTGACCGAAGACCTCGTTTTCACCCGCAATGAAGCTCATGCAACCCTCGAAGACATTATGAGCGGCAACGTCACCGACGCGCAGATTGGCGCATTTCTAATTGCGCTACGATTTAGAGGAGAAACGCCGGAGATTATTGCTGGAGCCGCGCAGGCGATGCGCGAAAAGCTTACCCCTGTAAAAAGTCCATCCGAAATCACCGTCGATATCGTCGGCACGGGCGGCGACGGAGCGCACACGTTTAATATATCTACCGCAGCGGCCTTTGTGATCGCCGGGGCAGGAGTCACGGTTGCAAAGCATGGGAACCGAGGCGTTTCGAGCAAGTGTGGGAGTGCGAACGTGCTCGATGAATTGGGGGTGAATCTAACCGCAACCGTCCAAAGTATGGAAAAATGCATCAACGAAATTGGAATTGCCTTCCTCTTTGCACCCACCTTGCATCCGGCGATGAAACACGTCATCGGTCCGCGCAAAGAACTAGGCGTGCGCACGCTATTCAATATTCTTGGACCCATCTGCAACCCTGCATCTGCAAAATATGGAGTCATTGGAGTCTACTCAGCAAAACTCGCCGCCGAACTAGCAGACGCCTTGAGCCAGCTCGATATGAAGCACCTCTTCGTGGTTTACGGCAACGACGGACTCGACGAGATCACGACCACCACCACCACGCAAGTCTGGGAGGTCAAAGGCGGGCGGGTGAGCTATTTTGTGCTCGATCCTGAAGATCTCGGTATTCCGCTCGCAAAAACCGAGGACCTCGTCGGCGGAGAACCGGCGGAAAATGCAAAAATTATACGCGCACTCTTCGCGGGCGAAAAAGGACCCAAGCGCGACATCTTACTTTTAAACGCTGCCGCAGCTCTCGTCACAGCTGGAAAAGCCAGCGATCTCAAAAACGGTCTACTCATTGCTGCCGAATCGATTGATTCTGGAGCAGCAGCAGAAAAACTCAAAAAGCTCGCCTCTTTGACTCAACATCTCACGTCGAATTGAAATCTACCAGACGAGGGGGTAGGAGATAATGAAGTTAGGCGCCATGCAGAAATAACCTGTTTGAAATGCGGATCATAAAAAAGAAAAATAGTGCAGTAAATCAACCGCAAAAGAACGCAGAGTACGCTTACCCCCAACATCAAACCACGACCCAGCGAATTTAAGGTGGAATTC
>JAOZMR010000124.1:0-1956 GCA_029934215.1 Pontiellaceae bacterium
ATACATCTATACATCTATACATCTATACATCTATACATCTATACATCTATACATCTATACATCAAAATACTACTTAGGGAAGCCTAACTGCATCCTCGTCGTAAATGCCTTACTACCATATACTTAAGGGGTAAAATTGAATTTTACAAATTTGTAAATGTATAAGTACCAATGCTTTAGGTGTAAAGTACTGGTACTTAGACTCTTACAGATATGATTTTAAAAAAAGCATATTTTTTTTGCTTTTTTTGAAAAAAAACACGGCTCTAATTTGTATAATTTAAAAAGCGTGATAGATTAAGTGTTATCAATTCGCAATAAAGCGGCTTGATTAACACGGGAGTATATTATGAAAAAAGAAATTAAAAATTTGATTTTAAAATCAAATGAAAGAGAATTAGAAAGCATTATAGAATGTGCAAAAAAGGAATTGAAAGAAATTCAAAAATTGAATAAAGAGTTATTCGCATTATTCGATATTAGATTAAAAAAGGATGTATAATGCAGTTTTTAAAAAGTCTTTCAGAGTTTGAAGCGATGCAAGTCGCAACCTACATTGTGCATCGCATTAATAATAAAACAATATTAAAAAATATCAAAAATTTAGTAGATAAAAAACTAAAGGAGGTGGAAGAGATATAAAATAATTTATCTTTATGGTGCAATATAAGGCACACTACTTATATCGTGAGATTTTAACCAATAAATATAACGACCGCAGGCGTGCGGAATATAAAGTACGCATAATATTATGAATAAAGAAAACAAAGTAGAAGCCGTGCAAGTTAAAAAAATCAATGTTAATCTAACAGATTTATTAACAAATAAGTATAATACTTATAAATACGGGAGCGAAGAGCAGGAAAAAAATATATTAAGAATTCTTGAAAATTTCTTGAATATTAATGGTATTAATTTTAGCGAGGATGAGAAAATAAGTAAAGATAAAATTATTGAAAAATGCAAAGAATTAAAAAACTTAAAGCAGAAATTTCAGAAATTTTCTGAGATTATTGTTTGCGAAGCCGATAAAAAAACTATAATTGCAGGACATAGTACTATTAAAGCGGCTATGTTAATTGGAATAGATAAGTTAGTGGTAAAGTTAAAACAAAATAGTCTTGAAAATGTTTTTGATAATCAATTGAAAAATCATAAAATAACGAAGCAACAAATTTTGTTAATTATTAACCAACTAATCGGTGAAAATAAAACACGCAAAGAGATTACGGATATCCTGCAAGAGACTTTACTACATAGTAATTTAGTGAATAATCCAAAACATAAGAGCAAAGCCTGCGGTACTTATATCAGCAAGGTATGGGATATGATACACGCTGGACTTGATTACAGTACTGTTAGTAAATATAAAGATATAAGCAAGTTGAAAAACGAGCCAGTAGTCAAAGCGGAGTTATTAAAAAATACAGAGAGTTATTTTTTAATTGATGAGAATTTAATACCAGAAAAATACTTAAGGACTAGTAGTAATAACGATTATATCTTTAAAATTGAAAAAACTCTCAACGCAAATATTAAAGAGTTTTTAAAAAATAGTGATGTAGATATTGATAAATTGATAAAATTAATTAATAATCATTTCAGCGTTAAATGATAGTGGTAATTTTAATAATGGTTATTATATTAATTGTTATGTAGTAGAATGGAGCACCCCTTTGCAGGGGGTGCTCCAAATTTTACAATTTAGGTCGAAAATTTTTTTATGCTATCCCTACACTACCCACGTATAAATTGAAATATTTTTACTCAGCTAAGGACAAATCTATAAGACACTTACTCAGCTAAGGACAAATCTAATAAATCTAATAAATCTAATAAATCTGTAAATCTGTAAATCTGTAAGACACTTACTCAGCTAAGGATAAATCTATAAATTTATAAAATTTTTTTCGCCGAAAAGAAAACACAAGAAAAACTGAATTTTACCGATAAAAA
>JAOZMR010000124.1:2056-7955 GCA_029934215.1 Pontiellaceae bacterium
AAATTTTTTTCGCCGAAAAGAAAACACAAGAAAAACTGAATTTTACCGATAAAAAAGGCTTAAAAAGGGTATATAGTATATAAAGATAATGCTCGTGTGAGTGGGCGAAAAAAATTAAAATTCAATGGGGACAGCCATATGAAAGCAAAAGAAGAATACTCAGGTGGCTTGAACATCTCAGTTAAGAAAACAAAGGAACTCAGTCAAGAGCAACTTGAGAAGGAATTACAAAACTATGGGGAAAACAATGGTAGCGATGATGTTAAAGTTGTTAAAGATGACCTTGACCAATGCCAGTCAGTAACAAACCACGGGCAATGCATTAGGCATCGTGAACCCGGTAGTAAATTCTGTGAAGTTCATGGAGGTAATTCCCCAGCATTGGCTATGATGAAAAAGTCAGCTAATATCTATAGGATACAAGCAAATACCTCAGGTAAGGATGAATTATCCTTGAGGCAAGAAATAGCATTACAAAGAGTCCTCACTGAGGAATTATGGAGAGCAGGAGAATCATCAGCGGAGTTGGTATTGAACGCACCTGCACTAACGGCTATGTTATTAGCTACGGAAAGGCTCGTAAGTAGTTGCACAAAAATTGAGGCTCAATTAGGCAATCATCTAACAGAGGAGCAAGCACAAGCTTTTGCTAGTGAGGTATTAAAAGTGATTACTGAACACATAGTGGATAAGCAAATACTTGAAAGCATTGGCCGAGCTCTAGCTGAGATCGGAGATAAGTATTTTGGCAATTAATATATTTAATACCTTAGCTAAGGGATTGAACCGTCAAGCTATAGGCTCATGCTCCCAGTGGGCAGAAAAATATAGAATGATGGGTCAGCCTTACCCGGGTCTGTGGACATTCAAATATCATCCATGGCTTAGAGATATGCATGATAGTAAAGCAGAGAGAAATGTTGGACAAAAATCCGCTCAAGTGGGTTACACTGAGACGCTTTTAAATTGGACATTTTATAATATTGATATTGAGCAAAAATCAGTCTTATATGTTTTGCCTACAGATAATAATGCTGGTGAATTTACCAGTACACGATTTGACCCAGCTTTGGAGATTTCTCCTCATTTGGATAATTTATTTTCAAATGTTCAAAATGTAAAACTTAAGAGGGCGGGTACTGCAAATTTATATATTCGTGGTAGCCGTGTTAAAAATAATTTAAAATCAGCACCCGTTGCTCGTGTAGCGTGTGATGAAGTTGATGAAATGACAGTGGATAATTTACCGAGTGCTTGGGAGAGGATGATGGGTCAGCCAGACCAGTCATCTTGGTTAATAAGTACGCCAACAGTTGAAGACTTTGGAATTAATTATTATTTTAAAATGAGTAGCCAGCAACATTACTTTTTTCGTTGCCCACACTGTAGTCAATTTATTGAACTGTCTATTGAATGTTTTGACTTCGCCATTGCTAGACTATTTTGCCCTAAGTGTAAGAAAACACTCGGACAAGATGAGAAACTTGAAGCTATGCGTCGTTCAGGAGAATGGGTAAGTAAGATAAATGACTTAGACAATCGTGGGTGGTACTTGAATCAGTTTTACTCATATACTGTTCAACCAAGACATTTAAAGGCAGCTTATGATAATGCTAAAACTGACCCAGCAGCTGAGCAAGAATTATATAACAGTAAATTTGGAATACCATTTGTTGTTGAAGGCGCTCGAGTGAGTGACAGCCATATAAAAAAGGCTATTGGAAACTATCAAAGCACAGTTTCCATCAATGCTAGTAAGATTAGAACAATGGGAATTGATGTTGGAAAATACTGCCACTATGAAATATGTGAGTGGGACATTCTTGGCAATAGTCAAGATATAAATGTTACAGCTCGTCCGAGAGTGTTGAGAGCAGATAAAGTTTTGACATTTGAGGAGCTTGATAATCTTATAAAGGAATATCTGCCCTCGCATACTGTTATAGATGCCTTACCTGAGACGAGGAAATCACAGGAGCTTTGTGACAGATTTGCAGGACTTGTTACTAAATGTTTTTACAGTGAGAGTATCAAGACTCGTGGCACAGAAAGGGTGGATGAGAAAGACCAAGTTACAGTAAATAGAACAATGTGGCTTGACTTATCCCTAGGCAGATTTCAGCAAGAGCGTATTACGCTTCCTGCGGATATAAGTGAGGAATATAAGAAACATTTAAAGTCTTTAGTTAAGCGTTATGATAAAGATGCATTAGGAAATACTATTGCTCGTTACATACATACAGGAGCTGACCATTTTGGTCACGCTAGAAATTATAGTGAAATTGCATTAAGCCTAGCTTTAGGTGTAAGTGCTACAAACGGAGAATCAGGTGTATATCGTTAATAATGAATTAGAAAAGTATCGCTTAGTCTATGCTGGTGGAGAAGATTTCCTTACACAGTATCTTAAGCCACTTAGTGTGTATGAGACACATGCACAATTTCAAGCTAGAAAAGAAATGACACCTATTCCTGCCTTTGCTAAGGAAGCAATTCAAGATGTTAAAAACAGCATTTATCAAAGAGCTAGTGATGTAAGTAGACAGACTGAAAGCATGAGTCTTGCAAACGCTTGGGCTGGATTAAATGGTGGTATGGATAATGAAAGCTCAAATATGAGCAAATTTATGAATGAGAAAGTCTTACCTGAGTTACTTGTAGCTGGAGAGGTTGGCATTTACTTAGATAATGCAAATGATGTACCTAGCACACTGATTGGAAACATACACCCATATGCTTATATATATAAGAAAGAGCAGATACTTAAGGTAACGAAAAAGTGTAATGTTATCACAGCATTACTACTGGAAGATTGCAATGATATATATGATGAAGATGGACTTATCGAGGGGCAAAAACGCTCGTACAGATTATATAAGAATATAAATGGTCAAGTCTCTGTTACATTTAAAGAGGAACAAACTGATATTGGAGTGACAATAGATTTAGCTATACCTGAGATACCATTTATCATATTAAGTATAACACAGAGCCTTTTAACAGATATTGCTAACCATCAGATTGCATTGTTGAATCTTGGTAGCTCTGATGTTAATTATGCTTGGCAGAGTAATTTTCCAATTTTTACAGAGCAACAAAATATTGCAACACAAACATTTGATGCTTTAAAAAAATCCCAAGAAGGTAAAGCTGCTACTGCTGGAGAAGTCGAGCGTAAGATAGGTATTAAGCAAGGTATTAAATATAGTACCAACGCTGAGAGACCTGGATTTATACACCCATCAAGTGAGCCGCTAAAGATCTCAATGGAGAAAGCGGATAGTATAAAAGGAGAAATCCGAGCATTGCTTAATTTATCCTTGAGAAATATCACTGGACAAAGAGAGTCAGCTGAGAGTAAAGACAGAGATAGTGAAGGATTGACAAGTGGATTAGCTTATATTGGTATGGAGCTCGAACGAGGAGAGAATCTTTTAGCTTCTTACTGGTCTAACTACATGCAGGATGGGGTATCAATTATAAAATACCCAAGGAACTACTCACTCAAGGATGATGAGAGCAAATTAGCTGAAGCTGATAAAAAATTAAGTGTTATGAGTAAACTAAATAGTATTAGTTTTCAAAAAATAATGGCTAAGGGGATTATTGAAGAACTTATTTCAAGCAAAGTCTCACCTGAGCTTTTAAACAAAGCTATGGAAGAAATTGACTCAGCTGATGTTATCCTTATTGACCCTAAAATGATTAGTAAGGATATTGAAGATGGTGTTCTCTCCCACGAGTATGCAGAAAAGCTTAAACATTATCCAATGGGTACAAGTAAGCAAGCTGAGAAAGAACATGTTCAAAGACTTATAGAGATTGCAAGAAGCCAGTCTTCTGTAAGTAATGATGGCAGCGATACAGGTTTCGTTGTTGAAAAAGTTGAAAAAGTAGACACAAGCATAGAACTAGATGGTAAAAAGAAAAAACAAAGAGGGGAGAATAAAAATCCCCTCGACGGAGAATAAATATGAAAGTTAAAGCAAGTTTTCCAGAATCAGTCTGGGCAGGAGATAGTGGGAATCGCAGAAGTATAGAAGATTTTAAAGCACCTGATGCTAGAGATTATGAACGCCTTGCGTGTGAAGTAATAGCTATTCAAACATATCTGAGTCAAGTTACTGAAAAGGGAAATACCTTAGATACAAGTAGAATTGAAAAACTTATAAAGAGTAGCAATTCAGCAAATGTAAAACTTATTAAGAAGCTTGAAACCACTAAAGCAGGTAAAGAGGAGTTAATCTCAGTTGAGAGTATTCAAAATATTGTAAATGCAAATGATAAAACATCAGAGTTGCAAGCTGAAATAAGTCAATTGAAAAATGATATTGGTATCCCAAGTCACTTAGTTGAAGCTCTTACGGATGCTCTTGCGCTTACCATTGGGAAAGGCTCAGCAGTCACAGCTGGCGAGAAACATACTGTAACAGATGAAAGCGTAATTTTTAGTACTGGTTCTATTACTTTAGGAAAACCTAAAGGAAATACAATCTGTGAAGTCTATGGGGATTTTACATTGAGGAAGAAAAAATATACTTATGTTAAATTGCTTTATATGGGAGCTTGGAAAATATGTCAAACAATGTAATACTTTGGAATGGGGAAACCCCTAATCAAAAATTTGGGAGTGATAAAGCACCTAATGGAAATGATTTTGATATTTTAGCGAAAAACATCATGGTCAATCAAAAAAGATTAGGAGCAGGTGAAGTTATGGTAGCTGAGACTTTTATCCAACTATCCCCACAATCTAACCAACATGTATCTGATTTGGTTGCCTTTGGGAAATATTATGCGTACGAAAAAGAAGATAAAGTATACCTTTATACTAGAAAAAAGGTTCTAGGCTCAAGTTATATTGGTAAAGTCTCTTGTGGGAATGTAGCATTAGCAATGAATGAGGATTTTATATTTATCTTAGACTACGCAGCAGATACATTAACAGCGTATAACTTGCTGGATTTTTCTAAAGTTACAGAAATACATTGTGAGTCAACTACAGCTAAAATGGTAGCCTCAAAAAAGCATGTTTATATTAAGGTATCAGGAGGAGCAATCGTATTTAATACCTCACTGGAGCAAGTTACTTTTATTGAGTGCCTTGATTTTGCAGTTGACGTAGATGATAATATTGCTACTTTTAAACAAGTAGCATACCATAGATACATACTAGAGGCAAATGGCATGGAGGAAGTATTGACAGGGGTAATAATGTCCAAGGTATTACACATTTGCGGTGAAAATGTACATTTTTATTATAGGGAAGGTACAAGTACATACAAGAGTTTTTCTTGGGGTCTCGAGATGAGTATCCCTTGTTACAGTGGAACTGATGTGGAAAATACAGGTTTGGATAAACAAGGGTGTTTTTGGTATAATGGAGGCGATATATCTTATAAGGCATTTGATGGTACAACACTTCAAGCCAAAGGGGACAAAGGAAAAAGTCTCTTAAATGGTTTTATCTCTATTGATGGGAGCACTTTGCATTGGTACTCGCGTGAGGTCCCAACCATTCTATCGAGATTAATTGACTTAACGAAGGATTTATAATTTGAAAACACTTGCAAAATTTCCGGAATCCATTTGGGATGGTCTAGCTAAAAGAAGACCTAACTTAAATGACGATAAATTTTCAGATAGTTCTGACCACGACCAAATAGTCGCTGAGGTCAGGGCTATTGAAGCTTACTTAGGTGGGCAAGGTCGGTACTTAGGGACTTTTGAAACTATATTAGATTTACCTAGCTCAGCAGAGGATGGGGATTTTGCATTAGTATATGAAGAATGGGCATTTTTTGCTTGGGAGGAATTAACAAGCACATGGGAACAAATTGGTGGAGGTTCTTTCACAAAAAGACAGCAGATAGAGCTTTTATTATCTGATGGTTTCGAC
>JAOZMR010000125.1 GCA_029934215.1 Pontiellaceae bacterium
ATCTACACGAATGGGACTAAAATAGATCAGAATTGAGCCTGAAACGATTCGTGTAAATTCGTGATCAAAACAGCTGTAGAATCGTGATTTAGTTCGATAGGCAATGATTGCAAAGTGGACTTAACTTAGTGCCATTCTTCCAAGGGATGGAAATCCCCTCCAGGGAGGGGTGCCGCAGGCGGGGTGGGTTCTTTGGAGGAAGAGAGAGCTATTCATTCGCTGGGATCAGCGTTTTTCATGAGGACTGTTTATCAAGAGCTCCTCAACCGAGATGCTCTCTGGCTCTTGACTTTTTTGACGAAAATGTTTCCCGACAAGCCCAACCCAGACGATGAATAACACGAATAGCAACCATGTTTTTTCTTCGTCTGTTAGCGAAAAACGTCCGCGCAGAAAAATCAAGAGTTCTTCAAAAAGGATCGATTTTTTCATGAGTCGAGTTTCCGGTTTTTTTCTTCTTTGTCCTCTATCGGCGCGGGAGATCTTCCGTTCCTTTGGTCGGCAGAAGACTTTCGCCCATAAGATGTTCATCAATACAGCGCGCAGCTTCGCGTCCTTCGGAGATCGCCCATACAATGAGCGATTGCCCGCGGTGGCAGTCGCCCGCCGCGAAGACGTTTTTGACGGAGGTCTGATAGTTGGGTTCGGTTTTGATGTTGCCGCGCTCGTCGAGTTCGACCCCGAGTCCGTGAATGACGTTGTCGCGCTCTGGGCCAGTGAAGCCGAGGGCGAGCAGCACGAGATCGGCTTTCCACTCTTTTTCGGTTCCGGGAACGTCTTCCATGTTGGAGTTTCCAGTCTGACGCTCGCGGGTGAATTCGACGTTCACGGTGGTGACGCCGACGACGTGTCCGTTTTGTCCTCGGAAGGATTTTGTGAGCATGCTGTAGCGGCGCGGGTCTTCGGTGAGTTCGCGGTGCGAGGAGCTGGTGCGCAGTTTCATCGGCCAATAAGGCCAAGGTTGGTGCGCCGGGCGGTAGAGCGGCGGTTGTGGGAATAGCTCGAAGTTGACGACGCTTTTTGCGCCGTGGCGGATGGAGGTTCCAACACAGTCGGAGCCGGTGTCGCCGCCGCCAATGACGATGACGTTTTTGTCTTTGGCGGAGATTTCTACTGCGTCGTTTTCGCCCGCTACGTTCTTGTTTTGACCGGAGAGGAAGTCGATTGCGAAGTGAATTCCTTCGAGATCTCTTCCAAGGATTGGAAGATCGCGCCCGATGGTTGATCCACAACAAAGGACGGTGGCATCGAAATCTTTAAGTTCGGAAACGGGAATTTCGCTACCGATTGCCGCGTTGGTTTTGAAGGTGATCCCTTCGGCTTTTAACACGTCAACTCGACGGTCGATGACCGTCTTTTCGATTTTGAAATCGGGTATGCCGTACCGAAGCAACCCGCCCACTTCGGCGGAGCGTTCAAAGACGATGACGGTATGTCCAGCGCGATTAAGCTGATCGGCGGCGGCGAGTCCCGAGGGGCCGGAACCGATGACGGCGACGGTTTTTCCGGTACGGTCTTCTGGCGGCTCTGGAACCACCCAGCCTTCTGTGAAGGCGTGTTCGATGATTCGTTTCTCGATGCTTTCAATCGTCACAGGCGGCTCGTTAATTCCAAGCACACAGGCTTCTTCGCACGGGGCGGGACAAAGGCGTCCGGTGAACTCCGGGAAGTTGTTGGTGGAGGCGAGGATTTCCCACGCCTGCTTCCAGCGACCCTTATAAGCGAGGTCATTAAACTCGGGAACAATGTTTCCGAGCGGGCAACCGATATGACAATAAGGCACGCCGCAGTTCATACATCGCGCCGCCTGACGTTGCAATTTATATTCAGGAAACGGCTCATACACCTCTTTATAATCCTGAATTCGTTCATCGACCGGACGCTCCGCAGCGTTCTGTCGTTTGTATTCCTTAAATCCTGTTGGTTTTCCCATTGTTCTGCTCCAGTAACTTTTTAACCGCGAATGAACGCGAATTTGCGCGAATGAGATCGGGTATAAAAACCAGAAACTCTCCTGCGGTTAAAAATGATTTTGCTGTCCATGATTCTGTAAAAACTCTTTTATCCATTCGCGTTCAACGTTCGGCGTCCGCCATCTGCTCCACTTGATGTCACAGATTGTGACATCAAGTTTCTAAACTTCTACCATTCAAGCTGAAACATATAATTACCGTGAACCTTTGCTTTACTATTTTTTGCACCTGTTTCCAATGCTTGGACGTTCAATCCTGTATATCCTGTCATCCTGTCAAAACTCCTATTCACCTGCTGAACAGGCTGGAAGCCTGTCCTACTCTCCGGCGAATTGCTCGCTCGCCAATAACGCTAATGCGCGTTTGTAGTCTACTGGCATTACTTTGATGATTTTCGTTAGCGTCTCTTCCCATGAATCCAAAATCCGTTTGGCTTTGGGGCTTCCGGTGTATTCCAAATGCCGCTCGATGATGCCGCGTAGGAAGTCGGTGTCGTCTTCCGTGAGCGGATCGAAGTCGACCATCTCGGGGTTGCATCGGTTTTCTATGAAGTCGCCCGCTTCGTCGAGGACGTAGGCGACCCCGCCGGACATTCCCGCCGCAAAGTTGCGTCCGGTGGCTCCAAGGATGACGGCTTTGCCGCCGGTCATGTATTCGCATCCGTGGTCGCCAATTCCTTCGACGACGGTTTCGGCGCCGCTGTTGCGTACGCAGAAGCGTTCGCCCGCGAGTCCGTTGATGTACGCTTCGCCCGTTACTGCGCCGTAGAGCGCGACGTTGCCGATCAAAATGTTTTCTTCGGCTTTGAAGGTGGAAACCTTCGGCGGATAGACGATCAGTTTGGCGCCGGAGAGACCCTTGCCGAAGTAGTCGTTGGCGTCGCCTTCAATGCGCAGGGTGATTCCTTTCGCGCTGAATGCGCCGAAGCTCTGTCCGGCAGAACCGGTGCAGTTGATCTGGATTAGATCGTCGGGCAGTCCGTCTTCGCCGTGGCGTTTCGAAATCTCGTGGCTGAGCATCGCGCCGATCGTGCGGTTGGTGTTGACCACATTTACATCGATTTTCACCGGCTCGGCGCGGCGCAGCGCTGCTTCTGAACGGGCGATCAACGTATGGTCGAGGGCGGCGCCCAAACCGTGATCTTGTGAGTCGATGCAGCGGGTTCCCGCGCCTGGGGTAATATGTTCGGATGAGAGAATTTTGGCGAAGTCGAGTCCCTTGGCTTTCCAGTGATCAATCGCCGCTTTGGTTTCGAGCTCTTCGACGTGGCCGACCATGTCGTCGATGGTGCGGAATCCGAGTTCTGCCATGATTTCGCGAAGCTCTTCGGTGATGAAGCGGAAGTAGTTGACGATGAATTCTGGCTTTCCGCAGAATTTCTTACGCAGTTCAGGGTCTTGTGTGGCAACGCCGACGGGGCAGGTGTTGAGATGGCAGACGCGCATCATCATGCAACCCATTGTGAGGAGCGGACCGGTGGCGAATCCGAATTCTTCGGCGCCGAGGAGTGCGGCGATGGCGACGTCGCGCCCGGTCAATAGTTTACCGTCGCATTCGACGCGGATGCGGGAGCGCAATCCGTTGAGTACGAGCGTTTGCTGGGCTTCAGCCAATCCGAGTTCCCAAGGAAGTCCGGCGTGTTTAATGGATGATTGTGGAGATGCGCCCGTTCCGCCGTCGTATCCGCTAATCAGTACGACGTCGGCTTTTCCTTTGGAAACCCCGGCGGCGATGGTGCCGACGCCGACTTCGGAAACGAGTTTAACGTTGATGCGTGCGGACGGGTTCGCGTTTTTCAGGTCGTGAATGAGCTGCGCGAGGTCTTCGATGGAATAAATGTCGTGATGCGGCGGCGGGGAAATCAGCGTCACGTATGGCATCGAATGGCGTGTGCGAGCAATCCACGGCTTCACTTTATGACCGGGGAGCTGTCCGCCTTCGCCGGGCTTCGCGCCCTGCGCCATTTTGATCTGAATTTCGTCGGCGTTGGTTAGGTAGTTGCTCGTGACACCGAAGCGCCCGGAGGCGACTTGCTTGATGGCACTGCGACGGAGGTCGCCGGTGATGTCGGGGTCGAAGCGGTCGGGATCTTCGCCGCCTTCTCCACTGTTGCTTTTGCCGCCGATGCGGTTCATTGCAATCGCGAGCGTCTCGTGCGATTCTTGAGAAATGGAGCCGTAGGACATCGCGCCCGTTTTGAAGCGCGTCGCGATTTTATCCCAGCTCTCCACTTCGCGAAGCGGAACGGGCGGACGGTCTTTTTTGAATTGGAGCAGGCTGCGAAGCGTACAGCGGTTGCTGCTTTCCTCGTTGATCATTTTCGAGAACTCGCGATAGCGATCCACGTTGTCCATTCGCACGGCTTCTTGCAGTTTGGCAATGGCTCGCGGATTGAGAATGTGATCTTCGCCGTTTCGACGCCATTTATACGCGCCGCCCACGTCCAGCGGAAGGGTATGCGGGATTTTGCGCACGGGATACGCTTTGCTGTGACGGGCTTCCACTTCTTTGGCGATTCCGTCGAGATCGATTCCTTCGATCCGCGAGGCGGTTCCGCTGAAATATTTTTCGGTCACTTTACTGCTGATGCCGAGGGCTTCGAAAATCTGCGCGCCGCGATAGCTGTGCAGCGTGGAGATGCCCATTTTTGACATCGTTTTGAGCATGCCTTTGTTCGCGCCCTTGATGAAATTAGCGGTGGCTTTTTCAAGCGTCACGTCTTTGAGTGATCCGTCTTCGATCATTCCGTCGAGAGTTTCGTAGACGAGATAGGGGTTGACGGCTCCGGCACCGAACCCGAAGAGCGTGGCGAAGTGATGCACTTCGCGCGGTTCGCCGCTTTCAATAATCAGTGCGCACTGCGTGCGTTGCAGTTTGCGGATCAGGTGATGATGCACCGCGCTGGTCGCCAGCAACGCCGGGATCGGCGCTTTTTTCGAGTCGGCGTTTCGATCGGACAGTACAAGCAGCGTGTGTCCAGAGTCGATGGCTTCGGCTGCTTTTTTACAAAGCTCAGCGAGCGCACGTTGAAGCCCTTTGCCGCCTGCGGCGACGCTGTAGAGAATTGGAAGCGTGATGGGTTTTAGCCCGTCCTGATTGAGCTCCTTGATTTTCGCCATCGCTTCGTTGGTCAAAATCGGTTGCTCGACCTTGAGTTGCTGGCAGTGTTTTGGGGTTTCCGAGAAGAGGTCTTGCCCCTCGCCAATATTGGTCATAATCGAGGTGATGCACTCCTCGCGCATCGCGTCGAGCGGCGGATTGGTGACCTGCGCGAAGAGCTGCTTGAAATAGTTGTAGAGCAGTTGCGGTTTGTCGGCGAGCACGGCGAGCGGCGTGTCGGTTCCCATCGAGCCAGTCGTCTCGATGCCGCGTGCGGCAATCGGGGCGAGCAGATGATTGAGGTCTTCCATCGTGTAGCCGAAAAGCTGCTGGCGTTCCACGCGCGTTCCAATGCTTGGAACTTTTTCGACGGCGGCGGGCAGTGCCTTGAGGCTGACAAGGTTTTCGTCCAGCCATTTTCCGTAGGGTTGTTGGGTCGCGATTTCGTGTTTTATTTCTTCGTCTGGAATAATCCGGCCCTTTTCCATATCGACGAGGAACATGCGGCCCGGTTCGAGGCGGCCTTTGTATTCCACGTTCGCCGGATCAATATCCACGATGCCGGTTTCCGAGCCCATAATCACGTAGCCGTCTTTGGTGACGGTGTAGCGCGAGGGGCGCAGGCCGTTGCGGTCGAGAATCGCGCCGAGGCAGGTGCCGTCGGTGAACGGAATGGAAGCGGGACCGTCCCACGGTTCCATCAGGCAGGAGTGATATTCGTAGAACGCCTTCTTCTCTTCGCTCATCGTTTTGTGGTTCTGCCACGCTTCGGGAATCAACATCATCATCACATGCGGGAGCGAGCGGCCGGTGTGGTAGAGCAGTTCGACCGCCTGGTCGAGCGACGCGGAGTCGGACAGACTCGGCTGAATGATCGGGAAGAGCCGCTCGATATTTTCGCCGAACAGATCGGATTTAAAGAGACCCTGTCGGGCGTTCATCCAGTTAAAGTTGCTGCGCAGTGTGTTGATCTCACCGTTGTGGCAAAGCACGTGGAAAGGCTGGGCGAGTTTCCACGCGGGGAAGGTGTTGGTGCTGTAACGCTGATGGACAATCGCCAGCGCACTTTCAAACTCTGGGTCGCGCAAATCGGGGTAATACTCGCTGATCTGTTCAGGAAGCAACAGTCCTTTATAAATGATGATCTGACATGTGAGCGTCGGGATGTAGAAATCGTCTTTATCCTTGAGAGTGGATTCAAAAATCGCGTTTTCAGCCACTTTCCGAATGATGTAGAGCATTCGATCGAAATGACGCTCATCGTTCACGCCCTCGCCGCGACCGATAAAAATCTGCCAAATGCACGGCTCGGACAGCTTCGCCGTTTTCCCAATCGTTTCATTTTGGGTCGGCATTTTGCGCCAGCCCAAAAGAGATTGTCCCTCAGACACAACCGCTTTTTCCAAAACGCTCATGCACTCCTTGCGCTCCGCTTCATCCTGCGGAAGAAAAACCAGCCCCGTGCCGTACTCTTTTGCGGCGGGCAACTCGAAACCGAGCTTCGAACATTCGCGTTTATAAAGAGCGTGCGGAATCTGCAAAAGAATTCCCGCGCCGTCGCCGGTCAACGGATCGGAACCCGCCGCGCCGCGGTGGGTGAGGCGAACCAAAATTTCGATACCGCTTTGAATGATATCGTGCGACTTCTTTCCGTGCAGATTGCAGATAAACCCGACGCCGCAGGCATCGTGTTCGTTCTCCGCGTGATAAAGACCTTGCGGCTTAGGGAAATATTTTGGCGTTGCTTCGTTTGTATTCATAAATGTACCTTGCTCTTTTTCGATCGAAACTCAAACCCTATAGTACAGCGTTTTTCGCTTTCGTCAAACACCAACCCCAAAAATGTCACTAAACAGGAAAAAGCTACATATTTGTACCGCGCCGCTTTGATCTGAAAGCTACAAATACATGGATATTTATTAACCGCAAAAGAACGAGGCTGGAAGCGCTCGTGTACGATAGAAAACAAAAAACCCGCTCGGATTGAGCGGGCTTTTGACTGGCTTATACGGCTTTGAACTACGCGACGAAATGGCGACGAATCAAAAAGCCCAGCCCAGCAACCAGCGCCATCATCGATGCAGTCGCTGGCTCAGGGATAGTTCCTGTAAACCCGACTTCTTGCGCCCCCACGTGATCGGCGTCTCCATGGTTATTGAGAATTTCAAGCTCCACATACCGCACACCTTCATACGATGAAGAAAACGTAAAATTTTCCGGAGTTAGATTGACTCCATTATAAAGGACTAACAGCAGCAGAGTCGCTATATTCGTTGCCGATCAAGTTTTCCGCTCCATCAAAAAAAACGAATTTTGAAATCTTTAATTCCTCACTCGTCATAACGAGGATTGTTATTTCCGAATGAGGATTGCCGATTGCCGATTGAAAGAAAAGGTTCCAAACCTTGGAAACCCAACTCTCCTAAAACCGGTACTCTTCAATCGGCAATGCCCTATCCACCAAAGAACCCACCCCGCCTACGGCACCCCTCCCTGGAGGGGATTTCCAACGTTTGGAACTCTTCTCTCCCAATCGGAAATGCCTCTCCTCTAGCGATAGCGGTTGTGAAAACCTGACCCAGTTTGTTTCCAATGGTTGGAAATTCTCCGAATCTCCGCTGGATAGTTTTCTGAGCGACAGGAAATAAAAAGTGGCGGGAGCATCTTGCTCCCGATTTTGGGAGCTGGAAGCTCCCGCCACGTTGCCTTTCCTGCCGCTTATTCGTTGTGCAACTATCTCCTTTTCTTAATCTTTTGAGTTCTCTGCGCTCTCTTGTGGCTAAAATTCTTTCGAGCGTGAACGGTCTCAGGGGAGTGGAATTTATCGTTGTACCAAAAACCAGTACAACAAAAACGTCCA
>JAOZMR010000126.1 GCA_029934215.1 Pontiellaceae bacterium
CTGAAACTTTTTCGGAAAAAAGGGGTTGACTCAAGCTGGTACTCTGACCCCTTTCCGGTTCGTCCGGGGAGCGCCGCTTAATTTAAAGGAAAATCGACCGCGGCGGAATCAACTTCAGCCATAAGGTCTGGACAAATATATCCATAAAGAAATTTGCAGGCGTGTTGCATATGTGATACATAAAAACCATGAAAACAGCAACGATCCATGCACGAATTGAACCCACGGTGAAAAACAAAGCGGAAGGAGTTCTCCACAACCTTGGAATAACTCCTACGGAAGCCATCCGTATTTTTTATCGCCAGATTTCTTTACGAAACGGACTTCCCTTTTCTGTAGAGGTTCCAAACGAATGCACGAAAAAAACTCTGGAGAAAAGCCGCAAAGGTGAAGATGTTGTGGAGTTTAGCTCGGTCGATGACATGTTTGAAAGCTGGGAAAAATGAAACAGGTTTCCCAAACCAAACAGTTTGCCCGTGACATCAAGCGCATGAAAAAACGTGGCAAAGACCTCACCAAGCTACAACGCATCGTCAGAAAACTGGTTCAAGGCGCAACCCTTCCACCGAAAAACAAAGATCATGCCCTCGTTGGATCATGGCGCCCGGCGCGCGATTATCACATAGAACCCGACTGGTTGCTGATTTACACAAATAGCGATACTTCCCTGCGGCTGGAGCGAACCGGAAGCCACAGCGACCTGTTCAAAAAATAACATGTAACAATAATGCAATAGATGCTCATGACTGAGGTACGAAGGAACTGAGCTTCTATTGTCTGGAACAATAATGCAATAGATGCTCATGACTGAGGTACGAAGGAACTGAGCTTCTATTGTCTGGTTCATGTGAGCCGCTGAGTGTCGGCATGAAAAACAGCCCTCATACAAAACGCCCATTTCAGAGATTTGCCTCGCAAATTGAATGACGCCAGTTCAGTCCCTTTTCTCTGACTTCCTCCGAAGTTCCTCTAGCGCTGAAAGCGAAGCGATAAATAATTTTTGTATTCAAAAATAGTGACGCAGGAACGATTCACCGGGTGGTGAAAAAATGATAAGAATCGGTGCGTGGAATTGGTGCAGAAGAATTTTTACCACCCGCTATCGCTAGAGGAACTTCGGAGGGGGTCAGAGGGGGGAGCATTGCCGAGTGGAGATTGCCGATTGCCGATTTTTGGAAAGGTGGACTTCCGAGGGTTGGAAGAATTTTAATTGCAGAATGATTGACGGCAGACCTGAGGTATTCCGAACAAGGAATATCGAATATCGAATACCAAATATCGAATACCGAATACCAGCCCTCTTTTTGTATTCCCCATTCGTAAATTTCATACATTCGTTGGGCAAAATCATGACCCTCATTGCCGCTCCCTTTGGGTCGCTTCTTTTTGGGAATACAAAAAGCACGTTCGGAATACCTCAGGTCTGCGAAAACCGCCCCAGCTCAGGTTTGCCCAGCGAATGAATGAAATTTACGAATCAAAGACCTGTTTCAACCCTGAAAACAACGGTGATTACGCTTAAACTCCCACCCGTTAGCACCCCTCCCGAGAGCTTTCTATTACCCACAAATCAAGCGAGAGAATGGAGATATCGAAAAACAAACGAAATCCATGCGCGGGCGAGTTTTTGACGGGATAACAGGATTCACTGGATGCTCTCAATCTTGTTGATCAAAATAGACTCGATCATTTACATCGTCGGAAGTCGGCGCGTAGCTCTAATGATATGAATGGAAGCGGTTCCGGCCCAGAAAGTCGCTCAACGGAGCAGGTCTTAGGTACGATTGCCGACGAAACGAACGTTTTATCCAAACAGATGCAAAAAGGGACCTTGATCAACCGGATTTCGATCCTGGACATCCTGTTATCCGGTCAAGACAACTGCACCTGTGGAGCACCTTCATACTTGTGGGTAATAGAAAGCTCCCGAGAGGGGATTTTCCAAAGGTTGGACGCATGATTATACCGATGCTTCGAGGAGGCTTTTTTCGCGTCCGAAATCAGGCTGAATGACTTTGCGCTCCGGTTTCAAAAGTTGCTCCATATCTTCCGGTTCAACCCAAACCGTTTTTTTGCGGGTTAGTTTTTTGCCCGAGTCAATTTCACGAGCCGTGTCGCGAGCCGAATCTAAAAAGTCGGTCAGCGTTCCCTGTTTAATTTTTACACTCATTTCACAAAATCTCTCAGTTCGTTCTCCCACGCTTCAACCCGAACCAGTCCGCCGCCATTTTTACGACTGATTGAAAATCGCTCATCCACTAGTTTTTTTAGCGGAGGTCTCTTTCGTGGTTTTGCCATCGTTTCTTTTTAGGTGAATAAAGAAACACTACACCTACAATTTCAGTGTACACTATTTTATACCACTTTCATATAGATGTCGGTATAAATAACGGGTTCAATTTGCTAAAAAGGTACCGGTTTAGACATTTGAACATTTCTCTTGTCTGATCGAAAAAGGTGTCCGAGTACAGGCTTCACCGTTCAGACCTTCAGCGAGACACGACTCCAACGCCCTTGAAGGCGACCCACTCACAGCGACCCGATTCTGCTTTGTGTTCCTCTCTCGTTGAATACGGAATCCTTATTCAACGAGCCGAGACCTTGAGGAGTGCTTCCAGCCTCTGGCTTGGTTGGATGGATGGGTTTGTCTTGCGCGAAGAGAGCAAGCGGCAAGATGCCGCTTCTACGAGTCTGCGAGCGTTTCGCTCGCAGGTATAGCAAGCGAGATGCTTGCTCTACTTTCGGTTTCGCGCGTTCCAAGGATTGAAAATTTTTTCCATCCGCTGGTTAGTCTAGAATGAATTCTTCGTCGTCGGTGTAGGGTTCGGTTCGGCGTCCGGTGAGGGATAGGAGTTTGCCGACTAGAAGACCGGAGCTGATGGCGATGATGATGGTGATGGCGATGCCTTTGATCTGGTCTACTTGGCTGATTCCGTCAACCGCGAGCATGGCGATGAGTCCTCCAAAGAGCCCTGGGAGTCCGTGAAGGTGGAGGACTCCGCAGGTGTCGATTTTTTTGACGGCGTTTTGAAGGTGATCTTGTATGACTGCAAAGCCTATGGTGGAGATTGCGCCCGCGAGAATCCCTATGCCAAAGGCGATGAGGGGGGAGACTTTGTCGCAGGTCGATCCAATGGCGACGCCGCCGGCTAGCGCGGCGTTTGCTATATCGGCGATGTCAATTTTGCCACGTATTTTGATGGATGTTGTGTAGGTTGCGAGGGTGGATCCGCAGAGGGCGATGATGACGTTGATGACGGTGGCTGGGATGTCGGCTGGTGCAACGAGTGCGCCACAGAATGAGGGCCAGAAGACCCAGAGGAGCATGCTGCCAAGAAGGGAGAATCGGTCGCTTGTTGCGTCGGCTTCGATCGGTGTTTTGTACTCTTTTTTCGTGGTCATTGATGCGGCTACGCCGAGGCCAAAGAGCGCTCCGAATGCGTGGATGACGATTGAGCCGCCGGTGTCGACGAAGCGTCCGTGTTCGACGAGCCCGAATCCGCCTTCGAGGAGTATCCATTCGTTGAGCGCGTAGAATGGTATGAAGAGGAGGCCGAGGAGTATGTATTGGCTCATTTTTAGGCGTCCGAGAACTGCGCCTGCGCAGATGAGTAGGCTTGCGGCTCCGAATTCTGCGAGGATTAGTCGATCGATGTCGGAGTCGGCGGCGCCCATGAAACCTAGGGTGTCTTTTAGGAAGTATAGAGGAATGGCGATGCTGACGAGTAGGTAGGTTGCGGTGATGGCTGAGCGTCCGTATTTTTTGACGAAGACCATTAGGAACCCAAAGCCCATGAGTAGCATTGCCATGATGTGGATGGCTCGGGCGTATTTTTGAACGTCGATGATTGAGGTTATTTCGCTATAGGTTGCAATTTCGGTTGCTCCTGTGATCCCGGCGGTTGCGATGAGTGTGATGCCGGCGATGAGTTTTGTTGTTTTGAGTCGCATGGTTTGTTCCTTTTTGAACGGTGGGGTTTTTTGTTTGTTCGCTAGCAAGCACAAAGTGTACCTGAATTTTATACGTTTTGTAATCGTTTCGGTGTAAGGATGTTACGTCAAGGATCGGCGAGGGTTTCGTTTTGTGTGTTTTGTGAAATGTTACATAATCGTGAGACACAGCGGAGAGATGTTACAATAATGGCGTTTTGAGATTTTACGTGTTTTCCAACCTTTGGAATTTTTTGCTTTTTTTTTTCCGAGGTTTGGAAAACTCTATTCCCTGTGTTTCCGAACCTTGGAAGAAATGGAGAGTTTGAATGTCTATAAAATCGTGTCCTTTGAATCGTGATCAGCTTGAGGAGCTGACGAAAGAGTACCCAACGCCGTTTCATCTTTATGATGAGTCGGCGATCCGAGCGAATGCTCGTGCGCTGAAGGCGGCGTTTGAGTGGAATCCTGGCTTTAAGGAGTATTTTGCTGTGAAGGCGGCGCCGAATCCGTATTTGATGAGGGTTTTGCAGTCGGAGGGGTTTGGGGCGGATTGTTCGTCGCTTCCCGAGTTGATTCTTTCTGAGCGTGTTGGTATTTCTGGCGAGGATATTATTTTTACGTCGAATGATACGCCGACTCATGAGTTTGTGCGGGCGGTGGAGTTGGGCGCGATTATTAATCTCGATGATATTAGCCATATTCCTGTTTTGGAGTCGTGTGCTGGCATTCCAGAGCTGGTTTGTTTTCGTTATAATCCGGGCGCGTTAAAGGGCGGAAATGCAATTATCGGGCATCCAGAGGAGGCGAAGTATGGGTTTACTCGTGATCAGCTTTTTGAGGGGTATCGGGTTTTGCGCGATAAGGGCGTGAAGCGGTTTGGTTTGCATACGATGGTGGCGTCGAACGAGCTGGATGCTACGTATTTTATCGAGACTGCTCGCATTCTTTTTGATCTTGTTGTGGAGCTTTCTGCTGAGTTGGGTATTGATTTTGAGTTTGTGAATATTGGCGGTGGAATCGGTATTCCGTATCGTCCGGAAGAAGATGGTGTTGATTTGTCGGTGGTGGGCGAGGGTATTCGTGTGCTTTATGAGAAGGCTGGCTTCGCTTCGCTTGATGTACGTATGGAGTGCGGTCGGATGGTTACCGGTCCGTTCGGTTATTTGGTGAGCCGCGTGCTGCATAAAAAGAATACGTATAAGCAGTTTGTCGGCTTGGATTCGTGTATGACGAATCTGATGCGTCCCGCGCTTTATGGGGCGTATCATCATATCACTGTAGCGGGTAAGGAGAATGCCGCGCACGATGTTGTCTGCGATGTCACGGGATCGCTGTGCGAAAATAACGATAAGTTTGCCATCGATCGCGCTTTGCCCGAGATGGATGTTGGAGATTTTGTGGTGATTTATGATGCTGGAGCGCATGGGCATGCGATGGGTTTTAATTATAACGGGAAGTTGCGTTCCGCTGAGTTGCTGCTCCGAGAGGACGGTAGCGTGGTTTTGATTCGTCGTGCAGAGAGAGTTGATGACTATTTCGCCACGTTAGATTTTGAGGGATTGACTGCGGGTTCGTGGTTTTCGTGACCCGTAGATTTTTTTAATTTTCATAAAAAAGAAGGAGATGATTATGCTACAAGGAGCCCATACGGCAATTATTACACCATTCGATTCGACCGGTGCGGTCGATTATACTGTTTTTAGCGATCTGATCGAGTGGCAACTCGCTAACGGAATTAACGGAATTGTGCCTGTTGGTACGACAGGGGAGTCGCCTACGCTTAATAGCGCGGAGCATATGAAGGTGATTGCGGAGACGGTGAGAATCGTTAAGGGTCGAGCAAAGGTGATCGCGGGTACTGGCGCCAATTCCACGGCAGAGGCGGTCGAGTTAACGAAAGAAGCGATGGCGCTCGGCGTGGATGCTACATTGCAGGTGACCCCTTATTACAATAAGCCGAATCAGGAGGGTTTGTATCGCCATTTCTCAACTGTCGCTGATTTGGGTCTGCCGGTGGTGCTTTATAATGTGCCTGGGCGCTCGGCGCGTGAAATCGCTATCGAGACGGTCGCTCGGCTTGCGAAACATGAGCATGTGGTTGCTGTGAAGGAGGCGGGCGGCGATGTGGCTCGTGTGAAGCAAACGCTTGATGTGTGTGATATTGATGTGCTTTCGGGGGACGATGGTTTAGCTTTGCCGATGATCCGCGATGGTGCGGTGGGTCTCATTAGCGTGGCGTCGAATCTGGTTCCTAATGTTGTTGCGGATATGGTACGACTCGCGCTTCATGGATCGTTGGAGAATGCACAGTTGTTGCATGATTCGTTTATCGATCTTTTCGAAGCTATGTTTATTGATACTAACCCTATTCCTGTTAAGGCAGCGCTCGCGATGATGGGCAAAATCGAAGAGGTGTATCGTTTGCCGATGTGCGAGATGAGCATTGCAGATAAAGAGAAGCTACGCGCGATTCTTGCTATGCACAAGCTTATCGCTTCTTAATGCGCTTGAAGCCAATTCTCCCCCGTTCCACATTCGACGGTGAGTGGGACGTCGAGGGGGATGGCGTCTTCCATTTGTTTTTGTATCTCGGTGATGAGGTGTTGCTCGTCGGTGTGGAGATCAAAAACGAGTTCGTCGTGTACTTGTAGGAGGAGTTTGGTTTTTTTGCCGCGTAGCATTTTTTCGATGCGGATCATTGCGATTTTGATGAGGTCGGCGGCGGAGCCTTGGATGGGCGCGTTGATGGCGTAGCGCTCGGCGGCGGATCGGACGGTTTGGTTGCTTGAATTGATGTCGCGGATGTGGCGGATGCGTCCGGAGATGGTTTCGACGGTTCCTTTGTCTCTGGCTGTTGCGATGGTGTTGTCCATGAAGGTTTTTACGGCCGGATATTGCGCGAAGTAGTTTTCGATGATTTCGGTGGCTTCTTTTTTCGGGATGCGTAGGCGTTGCGAGAGTCCAAAGGCGGAGATGCCGTAAATGATCCCGAAGTTGACCATTTTTGAGCGGCGGCGTTGTTCTTTGGTGACTTCGTTGAGCGCGACACCAAAGACGCGTGCGGCGGTTGCGGTGTGGATGTCTTCGCCGTCGATGAAGGCTTGCTTCATTCCTTCGTCGCCGCTTAGGTGGGCCATGATGCGTAGTTCGATTTGTGAGTAGTCGGCGGCGAGGAGGGTGAAGTTTCCAGACCTTGGAATAAATGCTCGTCGAATTTCTTCTCCTTGTTCGGTGCGGATCGGAATGTTTTGAATGTTTGGATTGCTGGACGCGAGGCGTCCGGTGGTTGTTACGGCTTGGCTGAAGGTGGTGTGGATGCGTTTGGTGTTTGCTGAAATCTCTTTAGGTAGGGCGTCGACGTATGTGCTTTTGAGTTTTGTGGCGCTTCGGTAGTCGAGGATGATTTGTATGATTTTGTGGTCGTCTACCAGTTTGTGTAGTACTTCTTCGTTGGTTTGGTATTGTCCTGTTTTTGTTTTTTTCGGGTTTTCAACTAGAAACATTTCATCGAAGAGGACTTCGCCGAGCTGTTTTGGGGAGTTGATGTTGAATTCGTGTCCTGCGAGTTCGTGTATTTGTTTTTTGTAGGTGTCTATCTGGATGGCGAGTTTCGTGGAAATCTCGCTGAGGATTTCGGTGTCGAACGCGATGCCGTTGGCTTCCATTTCGATCAGTACAGGTATGAGCGGGCATTCGATTTGTTCAAAGGGTGCGCTTTGTTTGGCTTCTTTTAGCTTCGGTTCGAAATGTTCTTTGAGCTGTAGGGTGAGGTCTGCGTCTTCACAGGCGTAGTCGCACAGTTTTTCGAGCGGCACGTTTGTCATGGAGATTTGATTTTTCTTTTTGTCTCCAAGCAGGTCTGTGATGTGGATCGGGTCGTAGTTTAGATGAGAAGCTGCTAGGCGGTCGAGCCCGTGCTGTTGGTCCAGGGCAAACGCATCTAAATTTCGAGATTATTTACGGCAACTTCCCTTTAAAC
>JAOZMR010000127.1:0-2128 GCA_029934215.1 Pontiellaceae bacterium
GAGCAGGAGACTCATAATCTCTTGGTCGGGGGTTCAAGTCCCTCCGGGCCCACCACTTCCAACCCCTGTAAAACGGGGGTTTGTCAATAAACACGGTAAGTCCATCTTAAGCCACGGAGATTCCAGTTAAGCCAGTAGGCCACAAAGCCTGACGGATTTCCTGCAACGCCATCTCTTTTTTTAGGGTTTCGATTTTCGTTTTAACTCGTTTGCGTTGCCCCTCCGTCATTTTGTTTCGTAACTCGCTATATGGTTTGCTCATGACAGACCCTCCTTTTTTAATTCTTCAAGATGGATATCATACAGCCGATCTGCTCTCGGGATCGTCTCTATATGCCATCGTTTGTTTCCTGTTTTATTTCCGCCTCATTCAGACCGCTCCACCAGCTCCCGAATTCGTCTGCATATTCAATTTCGCAATTCATATCTAGACCTTTTGTATTCCTTTAAGGTTATAGGGTCAATAATTCTTTTTTACGGCATTCCAGTTCTTCGCGCCCGTTCCTTCAACTAAAACCCGCGCCCAATCAGGGAGAGGCGGGAGCTTCCAGCTCCCCAAATCGGGAGCAAGATGCTCCCGCCACACACAAATCCCCTCCTGAGAGGGGTTGATTCTTCTAAACGGACGAAAAAAACGCGAGCGTCTCGCTCACTGTTCCTGCGTGCGAGACTCTCTCTCTCTGTTTTTCAAACGAAAGCATTCTTCGCTGGACAAAAAGACCCTATATGAAATAGTCTTTCAATAAGAGGTTGAAGCATAGCCTCTAGTGATGATATCGCTTCGTTCCGCTCTCGGCTCTCTGAGTTGCCTTTTTTGGGCTAGATCAGCAAAGCAATGGCGTTGTAGGGGCGGATTTTTGTCGCTGAAAATACGAACGAATCGGGTGCGAGTTCCATCTTAAATTCGCCGAGTCGTGGTTTGATGTTGGGGTAAGCGTATGAATCCATGTTGTTAATTAAAGAGATTATAGAACAGGGCGAGGGCGAGACACTGGAGTTTAAACCGTCGTTTAATCAGGATGTGATTGAAACGTCTGCGGCGTTTGCTAATACGCTCGGTGGTATGGTGTTGATTGGGGGTTCCAATGACGGGGAGGGGCTTGGTTCTTCTTTCGCTAGAGAGGCTCTCCGAGTTTTTGTGAACCGAATTTCTAATGCAACAGAACCTTCTGTGAGTCCCAACGCTGAAAAGGTTCAGTTTGATGGCGGGGATGTGGTTGTGCTACGGGTTCCAGAATATCCGATGAAGCCGATCTCTGTGCGCGGGCGTTGTTTTAAACGGTCGGGAAGTACGACTCGCCAGATGATGCCGTCCGAGGTCGCAGAGGTGCATCTTCAATGCACAGGACAGAGCGCGGACGCACTTTTTGTTGATGGAAAAACAGTTGAAGATCTTGATATGGATCAAGTTCGGCTTTATATAGCGCGGGCGATAAATAGCGGGCGTCGTTCTTTTTCGAGAAGTGATGATCCCATTATTATTCTGGAAAAGCTGGAGCTGATTCGTGGCGAGTGTGACGTTACGCGAGCTGCCCTTTTTCTTTTCGGTAAAAATCCGCAGTCGCCTTTTACTCAGTCGGTGGTTCATGCTGGGAAAATTCGTGGGGCTGTTGATATTATGGATGATCGTTTTATTCGTGGTTCCATCATTGATCAGGTGGAAGAGTCTCTCGACTTCATTAAAAAGCATATCAACGTCCAGTCCGTTATTACTGGGAAATCCCAGCGTGATGATGTGTGGGATTATCCGCTGGATGCGCTTCGTGAGGCTTTGACTAATGCGGTTTGTCATCGCGATTACTGCGACCTAGGGGATATACAGATCAAAGTGTATGATCAGTCACTCCAGATTTGGAGTCCAGGTTTTCTCCCTTTTGGAATGACGGTCGAAGAACTTTTGCGCTCAAATCATTCTTCTAAACCTCGCAACCGTCTGATCGCGCAGGTTTTCTATGACATGGGGATGATTGAGCAGTACGGAAGTGGCATTAAACGGGTCGTGGATGCCTGTGTGGAGGCGGGCCTGCCTAGACCGGAATTTGAAAATTTTTCCGGCGGATTTCAGATCGTTTTTCCTATTATGCCTGCTGGCAAGGTTGGTGACGCCGTGCAAATTGGTGAGCAAGTC
>JAOZMR010000127.1:2228-7869 GCA_029934215.1 Pontiellaceae bacterium
GTGAGCAAGTCGGTGAGCAAGATGGTGAGCAAGTCAAATTGGCATTGAGGGTTCTTCTTTTAGGGGAAAAAGGCAAAGTTGAGTTGTTGGATGCTCTGGGTTTTTCTGGGGTTTACCTGAATTATAAGCGTTATATTATTCCGTTAGTGGAAAAAGGTCTGGTTGAAATGACCCTTCCAGATAAACCGACTAGTCGGCTGAAGAGGTATCGCCTGACAGGAAAAGGGCGCCAGTTTTTAGGTGATGTTGTCACTCAAAAGGGTGAGCAAGATGATGAGCAAGTCGGTGAGCAAGTCAAATTGGCATTGAGGGTTCTTCTTTCAGGGAAAAAAGACAAAGTTGAGTTGTTGGATGCTATGGGTTTTTCTGGGTTTTACCTGAATTATAAACGTCATATTGTTCCGTTGGTGGAAAAAGGGCTGGTTGAAATGACCCTTCCAGATAAGCCGACGAGTCGGTTGCAGAGGTATCGCCTGACAGAAATGGGGCGTAGAGTGATGGAGAGAAAAAATGAAATTGATTTATGAGTTGAGTTCAAAGGGGCGGGGCGGCATACGGATTCCAGAGGATAAGATTTCTCCGGAGGAGATGGTTCCGTCGGAGTTGTTGCGCGACGAGCTGGCGGAACTGCCGGAGGTGTCGGAGAGCGAGGTGGTGCGGCATTATACGCGTTTGTCGCGCTTGAATTTTTCGGTCGATACTGAGTTTTATCCGCTCGGTTCTTGTACGATGAAGCATAATCCGCGTGCCTGCGAAGCCGCTGCGTCGATGCCTGAGCTCTGCGAGACTCATCCGCTCTGGCCGCAGTTGCGTCAGGGCGGTTTGCTGACGCAGGGGTCGCTTCAGATTCTTTATAATACGGAGCGGTTGCTTTCGGAGATTACGGGGCTGTCGGAGTTTACTCTTCAGCCGCTCGCGGGCTCACACGGGGAGTTGACGGCTGTGATGATGATGGCTGCGTATCATCGTGATCGCGGAAACAAGAAGACGCATATTATTATTCCTGATTCAGCGCATGGAACGAATCCGGCGAGCGCGGCGCTTGGCGGCTACGATGTCGTTACGGTCCCGTCGGATGAAAATGGCGTGATGGATCTCGAAAAGTTTAAGGAGGCGGTGAATGATGAGACGGCGGGTGCGATGTTGACGCTTCCGAATACGTTGGGCGTTTTTAATCCGGAGATTAAGGAGCTGATTGAGGCCGTCCACGCGGTGGATGGGCTGATGTATTACGACGGAGCGAATTTTAATGCTATTATGGGACGCATCAAGCCAGGTAACCTTGGTTTCGATATCTGCCATCTGAATTTGCACAAATCGTTTTCGACGCCGCATGGCGGCGGCGGGCCTGGAACTGGACCGGTTGGTGTTTGTGAAAAACTGCGTCCTTATTTGCCGATTTCTCGCGTGGCAAAAACGAAGGACGGGGTTTATACGCTCGATTACGATCAGCCCAAGAGTATCGGCTACATCGCGCCGTTTTACGGAAACTTTTCCATCATTGTTCGAGCATACGCTTATCTGTTGATGCTCGGTCGCGAAGGGTTGCGCGGAACGAGTGACCGCGCAGTGCTTAATGCGAATTACCTGCTTGAAAAGCTGCGAAAGTCGTTTTCTGCCGTTTCGGAGAGTCGTTGCATGCACGAATGTGTCTTTAGCGGGAAGTCGCTTGGGAAGGGAATTCATACGCTCGATCTGGCAAAAGCTTTGCTCGATCGTGGCGTACATGCGCCGACGATTTATTTCCCGCTCAATGTGCCAGAGGCGATCATGATTGAGCCGACCGAAACCGAGACCAAAGAGACGCTCGATGCATTTGTGGGAATGATGGAGGATATCGCCGAGCGTTCTGTGGTCGATCCAGATTCCCTAAAAGCCGCACCGATCACTACGCCCGTTGGGCGTCTAAACGAAGTCGCCGCAGCGAAGAATATGGACTTGGTGTTTGCTGAATAGTTCCTTCGGGGTTACGTTAAGTGTCGGCGTGGATAAACGAATAGTAAGAGGATGAGAAAATGCTAAAACATATTGTTGTGTGGGAAATGAAGGAAGATGTTTCTGTAGAGCAGAAGGCTGAGATGAGAAAGCGGCTCGAGGATTTGCGGAGCACGGTTTCCGAGCTTCGGAAGATCGATGTCGGGATCGATGATGGAAATGGAACGATGTCGCTCTTCTCGGAGTTTGCGTCGGAAGAGGATTTGAATGTGTATCAAGCGCATCCTGACCATCAGGATGTGGTTGCTTTTGTGAAGCCGCTCGTCGCCGATCGGACGGTTTGCGATTACGAATATTAATGGTGGAGAAAAAATGAAAACGTTAGAAACAATCACTGAGCTATCTCACGAATTTGGAACGGAAGATTATGTGAAGGGCGGCGGCGGGAATACTTCCTGCAAAAATGCAGACACGCTTTGGGTGAAACCTTCAGGCACGACGCTTGGCGGGCTGAAACCTGAAACATTTGTCGCGCTGGATCGTGAGAAAATCGATCTGCTTTATGCGACAGAAACGCCGACGGATAAGCAAGCGCGCGAGGCGCTTGTGAAAGAGGTGATGACTAATGCAATGAGACCCGAATCCTCGGGACGTGCTTCGGTGGAAGCACCGCTTCATAACGTTTTTTCAGCGACCTATGTGGTGCATACTCATCCAGCGCTCGTGAATGGAATGACCTGTGCGCAAAACGGAAAAGCGACCTGCGCACGGCTTTTCCCTGAAGCGCTTTGGATGGATTACGTGGATGCGGGCTACACGCTTTGCATGAAAGCTCGGGAAGAAATCAAAGCATTTGAAGACGAAAACGGAAGCGAACCCAGTGTCATTTTCCTGAAAAACCACGGGGTTTTTGTGGCGGGTGATTGCTCCGAGGACATTGAAGAGGCGTACGCAGTGATCATGAATAGGCTTCGCGAGGAATATAAACTCGCTGGAGTTTCCACCGAGTTGTCTGTGGCGGAAATTGGCGACACCTCAGCAAGCGAGGCGGAGCTCTCCGAATGGATCGGTTCGGATGCTGCAGAGGTGAAAAGTTCTGGCGTATTTGAAGCCGCAGCAGGACCCATTACACCTGACCATATTGTCTATTCAAAATCGGTTCCATTGATCGGCGGACTGAGCAAGGATGCCGTCGAATCCTTTAAAGCGAATAACGGATATTTTCCGCGAGTAATCGTTGCTTCCGACGCAGTGTTTGCGGTTGGAACATCTGAGAAGGTTGCTGAGCTTGCGCTCCTGCTCGCACAAGATGGAGCACTTGTTCAGCAACTTGCAAAAGCCTTTGGTGGTATTGAGTTCATGACAGATGACGCGCGAGAATTCATCGAAAACTGGGAAGTTGAAGCCTATCGAGCCAAACAGATGAGTTAAAACGGATGTTCCAAGGCTTGGAAACGGCGCATTCATTTAAGATCCTAAAAAGAGAAGGGCAGAGAATACTCAATGAAAACAGATGTTATATATCTTACAGTAGCACTCAGCACAGCACTATCCGTTTTTGCTCAGGACGACGTTTCGAGTATTTTTGATGATTTAGTCGATTTTGAGCCGACACCTGCGGTGTCTCAATCTGAGGTGAAACCAACCATCTCTATGCCGCGGGTTGCTCCGCCTAAAACCTTGCTGCCAATGCCGGTTACACAAACCGAATTTGTGTATTCAGCACAACCAGAAGACCCGCAAACCATACTGAATAGCGAAGAAACACGGTTCGTAGAAAAAGAGGTGCAATCCGTGACCGATGTGAAAGACGAGCAAAAACGTAGCGATGCAGTTCTCGAAAGCAAGCCAGAAAACAAAGATGCCGATTGCTTGCTCAGACGGATTGCGCAACCAAAAAATAGTCAGGGGAAAAAGAACCATAAAAACACCCGCACTCGAATGCTTGGAGATGTGAGGGCTTCTTGGAATACACAAAAGCCAGATGGAGAACTTCTCGAAGGCTGCGCAGAAACTGTTTACGAACCGACCCAAAACGAACGCAGAGCCACGGCCTTGCGCGAAAAACTTGAATCCATTCAAATCTCGACCATCGCCTTTCAAAATGCCGATATCCAACAAGTCGTGCTCGAACTGTCCGCGCTCTGCCGAAAACTCGATCCAGAACGAACGGGCGCAAACCTCGTCGTGCTCGGCACATCAGAAACACTCATCCCGTCCGTCACCTTTTCAGGAACCGATCTCTCTGCTCTCGAAACGCTCGATATCATCACTCAAATATCTGGGATGAAATACACGATCAGCTCCAGTATGGTAAGCCTAACACCCGTCAATTATGAGCCACCGCAACAGATGGTCTCTGCAGAATTTGATGTTTTGGCTTCGGTCGGAAATAAAATGGTTCTGATGATCAATAAGGAAGAGGGAGGCTATGGGCTTCTGGACGTGCGCGGATTTTTCAGCACAGTCCCATTTCCTCCCGCTGCCAGTGCGCAATACAACCCAGAATTCAACCTCCTCCTCGTTCGGAACGTGCCCAAACACATTAAAAAAGTGGAAGCACTTCTCGGGCGGTACAATCAAAAAGCACTAGAAGAACGTTCCCAGCAGGTGGAAATCGAAACCAAGTTTATTGAAGTCTCTGAGGGCGCACTCGAAGAACTCGGTTTTGACTGGACAGTAGGCAGAGCGGGCGAAAATCTAAACAACGACACCGTCGTCATACCTGGTGGACAAAAAATCTTTACCGACACGCTACGTAGCGGCGCCACCGCACTCAGCACCTCTGTGAATCCGGCGAGACGCGCCACCGCATTCAACGCCCTCGCCAGAAGCGTCGTTGATCCAACCTACGACGGACTTGCTGGAGCAACGGGTGAACTGCTGGTTCAAAAAATAAGAGGCGACATCCCGATCGACATATACATCCGCGCCCTAGAACGTTCCGCAGGTTCCGACCTGCTCTCCGCGCCAAAAATCCTCACAAAAAGCGGTGAAACCGCCAGCATCCACGTCGGCGAAACCCACTGGTTTCCAACCGCTTACGATGTAGAAATCGAGCGCTACGCACAACCCAGCCTCATTCCGCTCGACTACGAAAAAGAAAAAACGGGAGTTATGCTCGAAGTCACCCCCGATCTCGATTCAGAAAACGGAACCATCGATCTAAAACTCTCCTCCGAGATCCGCGAACTCGCCGGCTTTAGCGAGCAACACGTCGCAACTGTTTGGCCCGATTTTGGGGAAGAAGACATCAATCTCGGCGGAAGTGTTGCTCTTGGTCTCGACGCACTAGACTTCCTGACCGTTCGCGAAGAAAACCGAACCATCAACGCTGACCGCCTGATCGCCCGCCGACCGATCATAAAAACCCGAAAACTAGAAACCACCGTAACCATCGAGACAGGAAGCACGATTGCCATGGGCGGGCTCATCAAGGAAAAGCTAGAAACCTTTAAAGACAGCGTTCCAATCCTTGGAAAAATCCCGTTACTTGGGCGCCTCTTCCGATCTGAGGGCGAACGAAGCGTGAAACGAAATCTCATGATCTTCGTAACCGCAAATCAAGTCGATGCCTCTGGTCATAAAAAAAGCGGTTTGGAGTAGGAGTTTTTTACAACGGTTTCAAGAAACTATGCGCCACAGGAGTGGCGCTAAGGAGGCTAGAAAATTTAACGTGAACACAGGGTAGACTGTAATTTGAAAT
>JAOZMR010000128.1 GCA_029934215.1 Pontiellaceae bacterium
GACAGAGAAATGCGGTGTATGCGCGGGTTTAATGCAAGCGATTAAACCGTGAAATGGAACTGCCAAAGATAGAAGCAGAGCTTACGGGATGGACTATTAGTTGATGCCCACGATGTATGCGACCCAGCCAAGGGCGTTCTCGTAGTTCTTGCGACGACGGTAGATTTCGTCGGAATCGCCGTCCTCATCCCAATCGTGCAGATACACCTCAACCGTCCGAAAACCCGCCTCAAGGAGCAATTCCTGAATCTCAGGAAGCGTCCAAAGGCGCCAGTCGTAGGTAAAGGCCTTTTCGATTTTTCCAATGTTTGGAATATCGAAATGGATGTAGTTCAGGACATGGTGATCGATCACATTGAAAAGATGTTGATCCCATGTGTATTCAAACGCCGGAACCTCGGTGCCGTCTTTTGCAGTAAAGGCAGCAATATCGCGAGGTTCAAGCTTGGCCTCAATCGCCTCGGTTCCGCCATAAAGATCCAGCACAAACAAACCCGTCTCCGTGAGATTCCTTCGTGCCACCTCGAAATATTCGCGAAGTTGAGCGCGCGTTTTAAAAATGCAATAGGAGAAATTTAGAGCCAACAAAAGATCAACAGACGGGGTTTTTGCCGAAAGAACGTCGGCGCATACAAGCTCGATTTCTCCCGACCTATTTCCAATGTATGGAACATTATGCTGCAGGCCCCAATCGAGGGTCGGTTGATCGATATCCACGCCACATGCGTAGTTTTTAGGAGAACGGCGAGCCCATTCGCACGCAAGAGAAGCCGTTCCGCAAAAATCCTCGCGTAAGGTAATGGGTTTGCGTTTTCGCTTATTCCTGAAAATACGCACCGCGAAATCGAGATCGGTTTCAACCCCCTGAACGGATGCTTCGTAAAGGTGATGAACATCCGGCACATGTCTATTTCTTTTCATTTTTTAAAATAGTTCTCTACGGTCGCTTTTATTTCGCTATGGATTTCCTTCGTGGCGCACAAATAGCGGATTCCGTACTCTTCATCGCGTTGCCATTCAGTAACGACTGCGCCGGCTCGTTCGGCAATGAGACCGGCAGCGGCGATGTCCCAGAGATAAAGCATCGCCTCGAAATAGCCATCGGAACGTCCGCAGGCGACATGACAAACATCGATCGCCGCCGAACCGAGGATTCGGATCTTACTAACGCGCGGCGCCATTTCGCCAAAAAACTCAACGGAACGTGGATCCATATCCTTGGTCAAACCTGTAAAAATCGTGGCCTTTCCAAGGTCCGGAACATTCGAACAACAAATCGGCACACCATTACAAAGAGCCGGAGAACTCACCGATGCGCTATAGCATTCGTTGAGCGATGGAACAAACACACAGCCCGCAAGAACCCTCCCATCGCAGCGCACAGCAATCGAACAGCACCAGTATGGGAACCCGCGAGTATAGTTTGCCGTGCCATCAATTGGATCAATGACCCACTCGAAGGCATGCTCCTTTTGAATTGCACCCTCTTCGCCGAGAATCGCGTGGTCTGGAAAATGACCGAGAACAACCTGCTCGGCAACCGTTTGGCATTCGCGATCCATCACCAATTTGATATCGTGATCGAACTGCTCAATAAACTCCTCGCGGCGGTGGAGATTATTCAGAGCATGAGCTCCCGCCGCCTTCGCCGTTTCAACACAAACCTCAAGAAGTTGTTGATTTGTTGGACGGTCGGCATCTTTTGTGGGAACCCGTTTCTGGGAAGTGGTGCAATTAGTTTTTATAGAATTCATGAGCGCGACTATACGCGAAGACTCCTGAATGACAACCAACAAGAGCCCAACGGAAACGGTTTGCAATCAAGCCTTGAGAAGTCCGGCGTCTTTGTGTTTGCCCGCGATGGTTTCAGCGAGGTCAGCGAGATCGCTGAATGCTTCGTCTTTCGGGAAACCCTTCGCCGCGACGGCTCCGACGACTTCTGCTTTATAGGTTGGAAACAGGTCAGCCGCTTTTTGAAGAGGTCCAGGACTCCAGCCGTAGGAGCCGATCGCTGCTAAAAATTTGGCCTTGGGTTTCAGCCGATCGACAAGAAACGCTGTGCCAATTGCCACAGGATGCAAGGACGCCATGATGACAGAAGACCCCAAGACAATCGTTGCCGCGTCCGTGAGGAGCGGTGCCAGCTCGTCGAGAGGCAATCCAACAAGATCTTTCAGCACAACACTCACGCCGCGCTTTTCGAGCTCTGTCTGAAGGTGTTCTGCCATAACCTTGGTACTTCCGTGCGTCGAGACATAGGCAATCAATGCGAGATTCTCGGGTTCGGCACGCATCCATTTTTCGTAGAGATCAAGAATGATCTGCGGCTTGTCGTAGACCGAGCCGTGGCTGGGGCAAATGAACTGGATATCTAACTCCGCTAAGCGATCCAGATACGTAGCCGTCATGCGCGAATAAAGCATCATGATCTGCACGTAATACTCCTTAGCTCCGTGATAAACCTCTGGGTTTTCTCCGGCAAAAATTGTATCGAACGAGTGATGCGAGCCTAAGAAATCGCAGGAGAAAAGGATTTTATCCTCTGGAATATACGTAACAGCGGTTTCCGGCCAGTGTACCCACGGGAAGTGCATAAAGCGGATGGTTTTGTTGCCAAGCGAAATCTCTTCGCCATCCTCAACCACTTGAATGCGATCCTCGGGGAGCTGCATTAAACTCATCAACATCTCTTTATTTTTCTGTAAACAAAGAAGGGTTGCCTCTGGGTATTTCTCCAGAATGGCTGGAATCGACCCTGAATGGTCTTGCTCTGCATGATGCGAGACAACGTAATCAAGCGTTTCAACCCCCTCCAAGTTCAGCAGGAGCTCATTGAGCTTTTCTGGTTCAACCGTATCCATGAGTGCTGTTTTTTCAGAACCTTGCACGAGATAGGCGTTATACGTGGTTCCTTTTGACAAAGGAAGTAGTCCATCGAACACGGCGCGCTCCGGATCAAGTGCGCCAACCCAAAATATATCTTCTTTAATTGCGATCTTTCCCATAGCCTCGTCTCCTTGTTATAAAAGTGGACTGATAGATTTCCATTTGCTGTTCCGATTGACAACCCTATAGTGCAGGTTGTTTAATCCCGAGCGATTAGTCGTTACTCCTGAATGAAAGAGACCGAATGAAAACAGCAAACGCCAAGAAATTTTTCCCGCACTCCACCAAAGTTTATACAACCGGCTCGCGCCCAGATATCCGCGTGCCATTCCGCGAGATCGAACTCGCGCATACACTCAACGAAGACGGATCACAAAAGAACTTCAACGCGCCCGTGCGCGTCTACGATACCTCTGGCCCCACCCTCGACGGTCCTCTACCCGCGCTACGCGCCGACTGGATCGCCGAACGCGCACACGCCACTCAACTCGAGCTCGCCCGAGCCGGAGCTATCTCACCAGAAATGGAATTCATCGCGATTCGCGAATCGGTCGACCCCGAACTCGTACGCGCCGAAGTCGCTGCAGGCCGAGCCGTCATTCCGATTAATCGCTGCCACCCCGAATGCGAGCCGATGATTATCGGTCGCAAATTCCGCACAAAAATCAACGCCAATATTGGGAACTCCGCGCTTGGATCCTCTATCGATGAAGAAGTCGAAAAAATGCGCTGGGCTATTTTATGGGGCTCGGACACCGTGATGGATCTCTCCACGGGCAAAAACATACATGAAACCCGCGAAGCGATATTGCGCCACTGCCCTACACCGATCGGGACCGTTCCGCTCTATCAAGCACTCCAGAAAGTCGGCGGAGATGTTGACGAACTGACCTGGGATATTTACCGCGAAACCCTCATCGAACAAGCCGAACAAGGCGTAGACTACTTCACCATTCACGCTGGCGTTCTAAAAGAACACGTCCCGCTAGCAAACAAACGCCTGATGGGCATCGTAAGTCGCGGCGGATCGATCATGGCGCAGTGGATGCAAAACAAAGGCAAAGAAAACTTCCTCTACACCCGCTTCCCAGAGATTTGCGAAATCCTTCAGAAATACGACATCACCTTCTCTCTCGGCGACGGCTTACGCCCAGGTTGCCTTGCCGACGCGAACGACGCAGCCCAATTTGGCGAGCTTACCACGCTAGGTCAGCTCACAAAAACAGCTTGGGAACACGGATGCCAGACCATGATCGAAGGTCCAGGGCATGTCCCGATGCACAAGATCAAAGAAAACATGGACAAACAACTCGAAGACTGCTTCGAAGCCCCATTCTATACACTCGGCCCCCTCGTTACAGACCTCGCCGCAGGCTACGACCACATGAACAGCGCCATCGGCGGAGCACTGATCGGATGGTACGGCTGCTCCATGCTCTGCTACGTCACACCCAAAGAACATCTCGGACTACCCAACAAAGAAGACGTCCGTGAAGGCGTCGTTTCGCACAAAATCGCCGCACACGCCGCCGACCTCGCAAAAGGAATCCTCAACGCGCAAGACCGCGACGACGCCATCAGCCTCGCCCGCTTTGAATTCCGATGGGAAGACCAATTCAACCTCTGTTTCGACCCCGAAAAAGCCCTCCGCTTCCGCAAAGAATCGATGCCACCCGGCGAAGAATTCGAAGTCGCGCAACGCTACTGTTCCATGTGCGGCGAAAAATTCTGCTCCATGCGCATCAACCACGAAATCCGGAACCAGAGCTAAATAGGCAATGAAAAAAGTACGCCTCGATCAAATCGTCGTAGAATCCGGACTTGCAGAAAGCCGCGAGAAAGCCAAACGGCTCATTCTTGCCGGTCAAATTCTCGTTGCCGGACAGCACGCCCCCAAGCCCGGTCACCAGATCTCCCCCGACCATAAAATCACGCTAAAAGAAGCCGCGCGTTTTGTCAGTCGAGGCGGCGACAAGCTTGAAGGCGCGATGGAAGCCTTCGGGCTCGATCTCACCGGCTGCGTTTGTTTAGACATAGGAGCCTCCACCGGAGGCTTTACAGACTGCATGCTCCAGCACGGAGCAGTCCAAGTTTATGCCATTGACGTTGGAAAAGGTCAGCTCCACTGGACGCTACGCGAAGACGATCGAGTCGTAGTCATGGAAGGAACAAACGCCCGTTACCTTACGCCCGAAAACATTCCAGAAGCCGCAGACTTTGCATCCATCGACACCTCCTTCATTTCCCTCACAAAAATCCTCCCAGCAGTCAAAACACTCCTCAAACCAGGAGGAGAAATCGTCTCCCTAATTAAACCGCAATTTGAGGCAGGCAAAGAAGCGGTTGACAAAGGACGCGGAGTCATCACCGACCCCATCATACACGAAGACGTCATTTCCAATATTCGGAACTTCGGAACTGAAAAATTGGATCTCAAATGGCTAGGCCTATCCACCTCCCCCCTAAAAGGACCGAAAGGAAACATTGAATTTTTGGCACACTGGAAGTTGCCAAACCCATCCATCCACCTTCCCTCCACCACACCATGAAACCAACACACCAGAACTCTGTATACATCAGCGAGATCTTCAGCTCAGCGCAAGGCGAAGGAGTCAACATAGGTCGCCGCCAGCTCTTTGTGCGCTTCTGCGAGTGCCACCGCAACTGCATCTACTGCGATACACCCATCGAACGCACAAACACGATCGCCATTGAGTACGACCCAGGAAGCGGAGTCTTTGGCGCCATCCCGAACCCAGTATCCGTCGAACAACTCTTAGAAATCCTCGACGAAATGAACGGTGCCGAATTCGCACACGACGACCTATTCATCACCGGCGGCGAGCCGCTTCTCCAAAGCGACTTCCTCGAAACCTTTCTACCGACAGCTCGAACACAGCTAAACCTGCCCGTTCACCTAGAAACAAGCGGTGATCTGACAGAATCCTTTGCGAAAATTGCGGATCAAATCGACCACGTCCTCATGGACATCAAACTCCCAAGCGTCACCGGCGAACCAGAAACATGGGAACTCCACCAAACATTTCTTCGGGAAATCAAAAAAAAAGAAATCGGCACCACCATCAAACTCGTGATCAGTGCCGACACATCCGACGCAGACCTCGCCGAATCCGTCGAACTAATAACCGCAACCGACATCTGCGCACACGTGGTTCTACAACCCATGACCGCTGCGCTGAAAACCGACCGCGTACCAACCGCCAAGCAAGTACTGAATTGGCAATCGCAAATGGCAAGAGCCATAGGACAAAACGTCCGCATCATCCCACAATGCCACAAACTCATGGGGCTTTTATAGAATAGAGAACAATGAAAAAAGCAGTCATACTCCTTAGCGGCGGGCTAGACTCCGCCACAGCACTCGCCATCGCTAACGCCGATGGATTCCATTGCTTCGCCCTCTCATTTCGCTACGGTCAGCGCCACGCAATGGAGCTCGACTGCGCGAAAATCATTGCAAACACACAAGGTGTAGAAGAACACCGCATCATCGACATCAACCTCGCCGCCTTCGGCGGATCTGCCCTAACCGATCCACACATCGATGTTCCACACAACGTAAGCACCGACGAAATCCCGATCACATACGTCCCAGCTCGCAACACCATCTTTCTCTCCTACGCCCTCGCGTGGGCAGAAATACTGCACAGCACCGACATCTTTATCGGAGTCAACGCCCTCGACTACAGCGGCTACCCCGACTGCCGCCCCGAATTCATTACAGCCTACGAAACCATGGCAAACCTCGCCACAAAAGCCAGCATAACCAACGCAACAAAGCTAACCATCCACACCCCACTCATCGACCTCACGAAAGCACAAATCATTCAAACAGGCCTCGACCTCGGCGTAAACTACGCCGACACCACCAGCTGCTACGACCCAGCAAAAAACGGCGAATCCTGCGGCACCTGCGACTCCTGCCGCCTGCGGCTCAAAGGATTTATCGAAGCCGGAACCACCGACCCACGCCACTACATCCAAGGAAAAAATCATGCCAGAAATGCAAATCTACAAAACGCTAAAATTTGATGCCGCCCACCGTCTAACCGGAGTCCCACCCACCCACAAATGCTCCGCCATGCACGGGCACGGGTTTGAGATCGAAGTTCACCTTAAAGGAGAAATCGACCCTCAAACAGGCTTCGTAATGGACTTCGGCGACCTCTCGAAAATATGCGAACCCGTACTCGACCAGCTCGACCACTCCATTCTAAACGAGATAAAAGGCCTAGAAAACCCGACCAGCGAAAACATAAACATTTGGCTATGGAACATCCTCAAGCCCCAGCTACCACAGCTCTGCCAACTCGTTATTAAAGAAACACAAGCATCCGGTTGCATCTACACGGGGGAATAGACGCAAAAACCCTTCCAACCCTTGGGAAAATTTCAGCCACGAAAGAACGCAGAGAACACGAAGGATTTACATCGTGAGATGAGCTGGGTCAGTTTTTGATCACGCGAGAGCGAAGCGACACATAATTTTTGTGTTCAAAAACAGTGACGAAGGAACGGTTCATCGCAGTAGAGTAGCCCCCGGGGGGGTAAACCCGAAGCCCTCGTCAAACCGTACTTAGAGATTTCCACTAATTGGGTATGCACTTTACTCAACCGACCACACCATGTGGTTTTTTGCCTCCTATAATTGCCTTTCGTTGGACGGGTTTTGTTCGCACAGACATTTCCAGCAAACGATAAAAAAGTAACCCGCGAGCTTTTGATGTTCGTCGATTGAATCGAAACGTAAACTCATCAAGATAGTAATCAAGTTGTTTGGGACGAATAGCCCCTTGATGAATGCCAAGCCACCAGCGATCCAGCAAGGATGCGACGTGATGAACTCGCGGCATCGTGATGTGGGCCGGATCTTTGTTCGTGCTAATTGTTTTGCCTCTTCAGCAGAATCTGTGGGTTGATTTAGGCTCTGGAAGATCCCCCAT
>JAOZMR010000129.1 GCA_029934215.1 Pontiellaceae bacterium
GTTCCAGCCCAACAGGTAACGCATATTTTTTAGAAATTATCTAACGGATTCAGGAGTGTTTCATTTTCTCACCTGTTGGGTTGGTTTTTGATTTGATTGTCCGGCTATAGTAGCCGTTCCAGCCCAACAGGTAACGCATATTTTTTAGAAATTATCTAACGGATTCAGGATATCCACAGAAGCCCGATGTTCATTATACCGCACATGAAAATGTGGCGGATTATGCTCATCAAAATACATCGTGATAATAATCCCTAAAAACCGACTCACCTCCGGCGTATTCAACCTCCCTTTCTCTAAACTCTACACCACTTCCAGACCTTGGAAAACCTGCCGCCGAAACTTCCGAACCTTGGAAAAATTCATCGCCACGAAAGAGCGCAGGGAACCCAAAGCGAGTCTCAAAAAGATTCTCACGCGGCTTCAACTTCGCCCCGCGACTGCTGCAGCCGGAGTTTGTATTCAGAATGGTTTTCCTGATAGTCCGAAACAATTCGCGAAATGTCATAATCGAACTTTTTTGAGTGCTCATCACGAACCTTGCGAACCTCATCAACAATTGGATCAGTCATCATTTTCTCCCAGTAATTCATCCGGCGAACATAGAACTGGGCAATGATACCCGCTCATCTCTACCACCTGATCGATCTTCTTCTTCATAAACGGATTGTTTATATGCTTAAAATTCCATGTGACAATAAAATCCATTCCGTTAACAGCGGCAACAGCAATATGCATTGCATCTTCTGGACATTTTTCAGGGATCGCTTTTTCCGACAAAAGCAACGCCGTTAACTCTCCCGCCTTGCTTTCAACCTCAAGCATCTCAAAACTTGCAATAGCACCAAATCGCAACGCCACCTGATCCGCGCTCCCCCTTGAAACCTCCCCAACGACGACATCAGAAACATACACGTCGAACTCATGTAGACGCTTCCACAGAGCGACCGTGGACAATTGATGCCCTGCGATGCGAATATTTTCAGAGCGATCTGACGCGTAATAACTCACAACACTCGTCTCAATATAAACCTTCTTCACTCAACCCTCCCTTTCTCTAAACTCTACACCATTTCCAAACATTCGAAAAACCTGCAACCGAAACTTCCAAGCATTGGAAAATTCAATCGCCACGAAGGAGCACAGGGAACTCAAAGATCCAAGAATTGACCGCCAAAAGCGCGAAATTTCCGCTAAATAGATTGCCATTTCACTTCGTTTCATTGCCGCACAAGAATGCGGTCTCTCTTCCTCCGGTCGAGTCTGTACTCTTCATTTTTCAATCATTAAAAACCCTGCCGCCAACAACAGTGAAAACGTAGAGAAGAAAATGTTCAAATGTCTACACAGACAGTTTTTTCATATAAAAATTCTGGTGCAAAATCTGCACCGTTGCTCCATTCAACAGTATTGTGCGATACAAAAAAACTCGAAAACACTTTTTTATCTTTTAGAGGCTCAAACACCTCTCCATAAAGTTCATTTTCTAAATCTACCGTTTTTGTTTCAGAATTATTAAAGGTCAACTCCAATTTATAATCCCGAATGTACCGAGCCTCTTTGACGTGTAAAAACATAACAACTCCCCAGGAAAGAGGATCAATCTTCAACAAAGATCTTCGCTCACGAGCCAGATCCCAATCATTCAACAACTCATCCTTATGCAAATCAGCCCATTCAAAAATCATTTTCAACGCACGTTTTGACATCGTTCCATTTACACTTCCGGTTTTAATTTCCACAGAAACCTCATAATCCTGATAGGTTGCGTGAAAATGAGGTGGATTATGATCGCTATAATTCATTGTGATCGCGACCCCATAAAACATTGATATTGTCGGCATACTCAAACCTCCCTTTCTCTAAACTCTACACCATTTCCAAACATTGGAAAAACCTCCGCCGTTAACTCTCCCGCCTTGCTTTCAACCTCAAGCATCTCAAAACTTGCAATAGCACCAAATCGCAACGCCACCTGATCCGCGCTCCCCCTTGAAACCTCCCCAACGACGACATCAGAAACATACACGTCGAACTCATGTAGACGCTTCCACAGAGCGACCGTGGACAATTGATGCCCTGCGATGCGAATATTTTCAGAGCGATCTGACGCGTAATAACTCACAACACTCGTCTCAATATAAACCTTCTTCACTCAACCCTCCCTTTCTCTAAACTCTACACCATTTCCAAGCATTGGAAAACCTGCCACTGCTCCGCGTATTTGCGTTAAAATCCATTCCGGCTCGGTTCCGAGCATTGGAAAACTTCATCGCCACGAAAGAGCAATGGGAACTCAAAGATCCATAGATCTGATTCATCAAACGTTTTGTTGCTCCGAACCGACACTTCCTGAAAGTAAAAGCCCCGAAGAACCTAACTGCTCCATCGCATCATGCATTTCGACCTCAGTTTCAGATGAAGATGTAAGAGCTTTTGCTAAAAACTCTTCTGATGCTCTGATCTGCTGATTTTTATCGAGCCGATCAATGATTTTTCCTAAGCAATGAAGGGTGTCGTCGTACCCCTGTTTCACCCACAACTCAACATCATCTTTTGCAAACGAAAGAAGATCTTGCAGTCCCTTCTGATGAGCAATTCGACTCTGCGGGCGAATTTCAAAAAACGTCGTCTCAGGAAACTGCTTTCGATCAAAAAACGAACCGTCTTCCAGATGTGTGACGATAATAGGGTCGCAAACCGGATTACACATTTCAATGTCAACCAATGGACTCACTGGTGTATTGCCTTGACGAGTTTTACGACCTCCCAGCCCCCCATCGGTATAAATTTTATTTTTAATTTTTTGAGAATCAAAAATGACGGGAATTGCAGCCGATGCTAATAACGCTACTTTTTGATCTTCTCTTGGCAATGATTGTACATGAAAAAACTCGGAGTCTGGTGTGTCGCAACTCCCTAATTGAGCCAGAGCAAAAGATGTAAGATCTCTCCATCCTCCTCGACTTGGATACGCCGAAATATACAAGGGGATTCCCTTCGCCAGCGCATCAAGATCAAGATATTCATCCACAATAGTTTTGATTGGAGACAAGGAAGCCACTCCCTTTTCTACGTCATCGTCCGGTGATACTATTTTACCGATTGTCGACAATGGCAAACCCGCCGCCGCGAGAAACTTCATATAAAGTGGTAGCTGATACCCCTGACCAGGTGGATCACACACAAGAGCATCCCAGACCTCTTTAAGACGAACAGCCCCTTCCGAAAGTGAGGGCGCCGAAGCCAGAATAGCACCATTCAAGGCACCAACACTTCCTCCTGAAATAGCTGAAATCTGAATATTCAAAGCAGAGATTGCTTTCACAACCCCCACGTGAAAAGCACCTCTCGCACCTCCTCCAGAGAAAACAAGACCGCAGTTCAAAGCCCCTTGATTCATAGCCGCCCCTCAAAAACTTCATACATCATTGCGTCCAAAATGCGTTTCCCGTCAAACAAAAACGGCAATCCTGCCGGAGCTGGATGAATAAACTGCGTTGAAGAATAAGAAAACGGATGAGATTCCGCCGATGTCCAATCCCCCATAAAACTCAGCACCTGATTGTAATCGTTTTTAGGGTCAGACAAGGAAAACCATATATTGGCATCAAAACGCTCAGTATAGGCTAACTCTTCCTTTTCCAGCTGAATCCTCACCTTATCTCTTAGTTCGTTAAGCAAGTTATTTGTTATTTCGCTTGGGTCTGATCGAATATAATCGCCAAAATTCCCCAAACACAACGAATCTATCGCCCAAAACAAACGCCCTGCCACCGACAATGCACGTAATGACCCTGCCTCCAAGGTCGTAAAAACTTGTCGCAACTGACTCTCTGCCAAACTCCTTATATCAAGTTCGAGAAACCTTTTTTCCTGCTCATTCTGTTTTTTCTTAATCGAAACAGTGAAATCCTCAAGTCGTTTTCCATGTTCAGCGAGAATTGTCACATTGTTTTGCAAGGCGGTAATTTTTCGAAATGCAACACCGAGAAGAATGTTTGAACGAACAAGTCGATCATCATTAATCGCAAATCGTTGCTCCATCATTTCAAGCGCATCAGTAACATTTTCATTGATCGCAACCTGACGGCGGTGTCCGTTGCCATTTACCGAGTCGAGCAATCTATTCTTTAAACCAGAACGTTCATCTTGGGAGCGAACATGATCCTGCAAAACGCTAATACTATTCAACGATTCAACAACAAGCTTATCCTCAGCAAAAGGAAAAGCTTCCAAAACTGCAGATTCTATTTTTTCAAGTTCTTGGCTCATCCTTATCCTCCCTGCAATCTTTAACCAGACCTCCAGCGTCCTCTTTTATCCCACAAACCTGACGATTCAAATCTCCCAAATCTTTGGCAAGGCTCTTCTTTTCATCCTCTGTTTTTCTATGATCCAAGAGCCCTTGAGCCAAATCGCAACGTATCTCCTCAACAAGCCCTTTGAAATCTGCGAAAAAGCGATCCACCGACTCCTCTAAAGGTTTTTTCACATATATCCCAATTGATTTCCCAAGCTCGGAAAATGTCTTTTTCATGGATGACAACGCCTTCTTTTCAACATCTTTTATATTGATCACATACGTTGTAATATCTTCATCGTAATCCTCTCGACCAAAGTGCCCTCTGGTAATCCAATTTACAAACCCCACCCCTTTCGCCCTAGAAAATGTTTTTGTATCAACTTTTTTACTAACAATATCATCCAACATTTCAGAAGCGGAGAACCCGAGACGAAGTTTGCCTGTTTCAGGAATTTCGAGATCAAGATCAAAGCCTCCCTCTTCCAAATGCGCCTTCATCTCTTTCAAAAGTGTCTCTGCCTCACCTTTAACATTCTCGACAAAATGGTCTTTAAAACCTTCCGTCACCGCATCTAAACCCTTTCGGATTCCTTTTTCGGCATTTTTAGAAATAACGTCTAACGAGTGTTCTATCTTCCCTTCAAGCTTACGTGCTTCGTCCCTTTCATATTCCTCAAAACGAATAATCTGACTCGTTGGATCAAAATCAACACCCTCTGTCACCTTCACGTTTACTTGTTGAAACCAAAGTCCTAAAATACTCTTTGACTTTTTCTCTTCAGCTTCTTTCTTTTTTCGAGCCACACGCTTCCCTTCAAGCGTTTTCCCCTCCTTAAAATAACGTTTCAGCGTGGTCGACACGGACTTATTTGCTTCTCCGAAAACTTCAGACACCTTTTTCTCAAAATCTTCGAGTATTTTTTCCGACTCTTCCCTAGTGGACTTTTCAGCACGAGCAACACGCTGAATGTCATCTTTCAATGAATCGATTTGGCTTTTCAGCGTCTTCGCACTACTTGTCAGAGCTTGTTCTCGAGCCGTTAAAAAGTTTTTCGTTAGCTTTGCGTAGCCCAACAACTTCCCTGCGGCAGATTGAACAGATCCAATCGCCGCATTGGCATGAGCTTTTTTGATTGTTTTATCGAGAGGTTCATTAAAGTTAGATTTTTTCCAAAGAGCGTCGATTCCTTTTTTCAAACGATCCAAATCTACTAGATCCTCACTTTCCCAAAGCGGCCCAAAAACTTTATCTGCAAAATCTTCTACCCAATGAGCGGAATCACTCGACGGCATCTTTCCATGATGATTCAATTCCGCTTGTGCTCGACCAGATAACCCCGCAAGCATCGAAGAAACAGGGAAAATGTTGTCCAGCGATACATTTTCTTGCATCAGCCCTTCCACCCGTTTTTTAACAGCATCAAAGCTATCTCCATTCCGATCCTTCTGATCAAATTTATTTACGAAGGCATAGACATTCCCTCTGTTTATGGATGAAATCTCAATCACCTGATTCCGAACTTCGGCATCAGCATCAGATTGCAATTGGCAGTAATCCAGCACGACAATAACCGCAGACGCTTTTTGAAGCTGATCCTTCATCATTTTTTTCAGCTCAACCTGATGACCGGACTCATTGGGTCCCGGCGTATCCAACAATGTTAACCGTCCAAGTTCTGATGAACTTTCACTAAGATGCGTAAATTCAACCTCAATAACGGGCAGCTCATGAATTTCATCATAATCAGAAAACGGGAACTCGACATCGACATCTCTAGACAAACGAACCAGATCATTCAGCATTTTCAAGAAATTAAAAATTTCGATTTCACCTGAATATGACTCTTCAACCTTTTTTCCCGACTCGATAAACTTCAAAATATCAGAAAACTCTGAAGCACCATCATCCGCAACTTGCTTCTTCCGTATAGCATCCATCAAAGCAACAATAGGAGCGCTATTTTTAAACTTTAAAACAGGAGATTGTTGACCCTGAACATGGCGAATTAACGTCGGCAAGGTCGTCATTGGGGCATTTCGACTAGGTAAAACCTCTTTCCCAACAATTGCGTTTATCGTAGTCGATTTCCCAGCCTTCATTGTTCCGACGACAGCGACCACTAATTCTAAATTTTCGAGTTTACGCTTCTCTCCATCAAGAAACTCAGAAAACTTGATAAGCTTTTTTTCACTCAGCGTCTGTTCGGCTCCCGGCTCCGCATCCACAATAACCCCTTGCCGCTCTTTTATCTTTTCGAACAAACCCAGTTCCACATCAATCAAACGTTTCGCCTCTTCTCTCAACAAATCAACACTAACTTTATGCATTTTATCTCCTTAAAAACTCATTCTACTTTTCAGAAAACGATATCACCCACGTAATAAAAATCTACTCTATTCGGTTAACAAATCTCCATCGAACGGCGGGCGAATACCACTCAACCAATCTTTTCTTTCCATTCCTTATACCGCACCAAATCTCCACCAATAAAATTTAGGGCGAGTGAGATCACAAGCGCATCATCAATGAATCCGACAATGGGCAGAAAATCCGGAATCACATCAATCGGAGAAATGAAATATATCACAGCTCCCGTAACCGCCGCAATCGTAGACCACGGACATTGCTTATAATCCTTTTTTACGTAATCCGTAATCATGCCAATCATCAGCTTAATGTCTTCCCACAATTTCAACAACGCCTTCGGCGGATTCTCGGCAAACTTGTTCAAAATGCTCTGTCCCTTTTTAGAAGCGTACTCCACATCATCCTGATCGACATCCTTCACATTCTCCTCAAACGACCGCTTCGCCTGCTCCATCTGCTCTTCCGTCAACGTCTTCTCTTCGCACATAATCTATTCTCCATTTTTAATTATCGACCCCGCTCTTTCGTGATCGTTCGTGAGCACGTTATCAAACCTGATAGGACATACAGCGTCCCTCATTCAAAAAATCTCACACTTTTTCCAATCATTGGAACGCGCCCGCAACATCCATTCTCTTTTGCGTTCCCTGCGTTCTATCATGGCTAAAAATCTCATCCTATCAATCCGTTTAATCCCGTCAAAAACCCTTTCCCAGCTCTCTGCGTCATCTTTTTAAATCATCAAGCGGTCGGTTGCCATCTGACAGGCTTTGAGTATTTTTGCACCCGATTTCTTTAGAGCGTTGCGATCCAATACAATCTTCCGACCCTTGGAATATTCAAAATCTAAACGTAGAGAAAGAAGAGTACGCAGTCAAAACGTTTGAGTCAAATGAAAGCATTTTTCTCCCCGCTATTTTTTACAGGGAGATTGGAGCTTCCATCTCCCTAAATCGGGAGCAAGATGCTCCCGCCACTATGATGAACAGCCCTCATACAAAACGCCCATTTTAGAGTTTTGTCTCGCAAGTTGAATGAAGCCAGTTTAATCCCTTTTCTCTGACTTCCTCCGAAGTTCCTCTAGCGATAGCGGGTGGTGAAA
>JAOZMR010000130.1 GCA_029934215.1 Pontiellaceae bacterium
AAAAATTTCACCTAATTGCCATTGCCAATTTTCACCCCCGTGAACGGTTACAAATAAAATAACGAAAACGGACAGGATCAGTTTTTGATCACGAATCGCACGAATCTACACGAATGGGACCAAATAGATCAGAATTGATCCAGAAGAGATTCGTGTAAATTCGTGAAGATTAGTGATCAAAACAGCTGTAGAATCGTGATTGCGGTGGTGGTAAAATGGCTTAACTTAGTGCCATTCATCTATGGTCGAATGGCACTAAGTTAAGGGGTTTTAGCCGGAATGCAGGCGGTCTTGAACTTGCAACACTAAAAATAAAACAAAGAAAACGGGCAGGATCAGTTTTTGATCACGCGCGAGCGAGGCGACACATAATTTTTGTATTCAAAAATAGTGACAAAGGAACGGTTCATCCACGAATCTACACGAATGGGACCAAATAGATCAGAATTGATCCAGAAGAGATTCGTGTAAATTCGTGAAGATTAGTGATCAAAACAGCTGTAGAATCGTGATTGCGGTGGTGGTGAAATGGCTTAACTTAGTGCCATTCATCTATGGTCGAATCTGACCGGTGCCTTCGATGATGTATTTATAGGTGGTGAGTTCTTCGAGCCCCATTGGCCCGCGGGCGTGTAGCTTGTCGGTCGAAATGCCTATTTCCGCGCCCATTCCAAATTCTGCGCCGTCGGTGAAGCGTGTCGAGGCGTTTACGTAAACGGAGGAGGAGTCGACCTGCGATAGAAAGGCTTTTTCGTGCTCGGAGTTGGTTGTGACGATGGCGTCGGAGTGGTGCGAGCCGTAGTGGTTGATGTGTTCGATGGCGTCGTCGATGCTGTCGACAACGCGAATGGCGATGATGAGGTCCAGGTATTCTTCGTGCCAGTCGGATTCGGTGGCGGGGATGATGTTGCTGTCCTTCTTTTGAACGGTTTCGTCGCCGCGTATTTCTACGCCACATTCTTTGAAACGTGCGATCATTTTTGGAAGGAAGGTTTCTGTGGCGTCTTTGTGTACGAGTAGGGTTTCCATGGAGTTGCAGACGCCTGGACGCTGGACTTTTGCGTTTTCGGATATCGCGAGCGCCATGTTGATGTCGGCAGATGCGTCGATGTAGGTGTGGCATATGCCTTTGTAGTGTTTGATTACGGGGACCCACGCCATTTCGGAAACAGCTTTGATGAGTCCTTCGCCGCCTCGGGGGATGATTAGGTCGATTTTTCCAGTCATTTGCGCGAGTTCTCGTACGGCGTCGCGGTCGGTGGTTTCAACCAGTTGGATTGCGTCGGTTGGCATTCCTTTTGTTGCGCCGCCTTCGCGGAGTGCTTTGGCGATTGCTTGATTGGAGTGTACGGCTTCTTTGCCGCCACGAAGGATCACTGCGTTGGAGGTTTTGAAGCAGAGCGATGCGGCATCAGCGGTTACGTTGGGACGCGACTCGAAGATGATGGCGATGACGCCTATGGGCACGCGCGTTTTTTTGATCTGTAATCCGTTTGGGCGGTTCCAGCAACTTAGTTCTGTGCCAACGGGGTCTTTTAGTACGGCGACATCCAGTAAGCCTTTAACCATTCCTTCGATTCGTGCGTCGTTGAGTTCGAGGCGGTCGAGCATCGCAGCGGAGAGTCCGGCTTTTTTGCCGGCTTCGAGGTCTTTCCCGTTTGCTTCCTGTATCGTCGCTTTCTGCGCACCCAGTTCGTTGGCCATGGCCTCGAGGATTGCGTTTTTTTTCTTCTGTGAGAGTTTTGCTAGTTCGCGCGATGCGGCGACTGCTTTTTCGCCCATCAAAATCATTTTTTCATGCAGGTTCATTTCTTCTTCCTTTTTCGGCTAGTTGTTGCGGTTCAATATGAGTGTTCCAGCGTCTTCGCCTGTGAGAATTTTTTGGAGAATTCCTTCGCTTTGCCCGTCTGCGATGACGACGGCGATTCCGGTTTTTGCGGCTTCGTCGGCGGCGAGTAGTTTGGATTTCATTCCGCCGGTGGAGAGGGGACCGTTAGCGCCTTTGTCGAGCGCGAGGATTTCTTCGGACATTTCGTCGATGAAGGCGACGCGGTCGCCGTTTTTATCGCGCAGTCCGTCGGTGGTTGTGAGGAGGAGGAGCGCGTCGGCTTGGAGGAGGATTGCGACGAGCGCGGCGAGGAGGTCGTTGTCGCCAAAGGCGATTTCCTCGGTGGCGACGGTGTCGTTTTCGTTGATGATGGGTACGATTCGGTTTGCAATTAAATTCTGAAGAGTATTTTTTGCGTTCGTGCGGCGTTCGTCGGCTTTGAGCAGATCGTCGGTGAGGAGTATTTGCCCGGTTGTGATCTGTTTTTGTTCGAACAAATGGCTGTAGAGGCTCATGAGACGGGTTTGTCCGACCGCGGCTGCCATTTGTAGGTCTGGAAGCGCTGTGGGGCGGGTATCCATATTGAGCGCTTCGATTCCTGCGGCGATTGCGCCAGAGGAGACGAGGATCATTTCGTGCTGTGCGGCGTGCGCGGTCGCCAGGCTGGCGACGAGCGCTTGAATTCGGTCGTGGTCTGGCTTTCCGGTTTCGTCTACGAGGACGCGGCTGCCGACTTTCACGACGATCCGCTTGGCTTCTTTGAGTTGGTTTCTTGCTGGTTTCATTGGACCTAGGCTTTTTAGTATTCTTCCGGATTCGGTTTTTCCTTTGGATATGACCCCATAACAGTAAGAACCGCGCAGGATTCGTCCAGCTCAGCAAGCGCAGTTTGCACGCATGGATCGCTAGCGTGCCCTTCAAAATCAACAAAGAAAATATACTCCCACGCCTTCTCTTTGCTTGGGCGAGATTCAATCTTACTCATGTTGATTCCGCAGGTTTTTAGCGCGGCGAGGGCATCATGAAGAGCGCCTGGTTTGTCCTTCACACCAAAATAGATTGAGGTTTTGTCATCTCCGGTTACATCGGAGCTTTTTCGACCAATCACAAAAAAACGAGTTGTATTTCCGCTGACGTCTTGAATGTTTTCACCCATCACTTCCAACCCATAGAGCTCCGCAGCAAGCGGACTGGCCACTGCGGCGCAATTACCCTCGGACGCCATCTCTGCGGCAAGCGCCGTACTGTTAACCGCGGTGAACTCAATTCCGGATAAATTTGTGCTCAACCATTTGCGACACTGACCGAATGCCTCCTGTTTGCTACAGATGCTTGCAATCTCTTCTTTCGGCACCGACGCCACCAAACACAGCGAAACTGGGAGATAAATTTCTGCGCAGATTTTGAGCGACGTGGAGGTGAATTGATCATACGTATGCGTCACCGCGCCCTCTGTTGAATTCTCAATAGGCACAACGCCGTAATCAGCCAATCCGTTTTCTACCGCACTGAACACCTCGTTGATGGATCCGACGGGAGAATAACCAACACTGACACCAAACTTCTGGCGTGCCGCTTGATGAGTGAATGTCGCGGGCGGTCCGAGATACGCAATTTTCAGATCGCTCTCAAGTGCGAGCGCGGCAGACATGATCTCGCGATAAATTGCTTTCAAGGCACCGGCTGGAAGTGATCCTGACTCATTAAGAGCAGCAACGCGATCAAACACCGCCTTCTCGCGAGAAGGAACGTAAATTTCGCCCCCATTCGCTTTCTTGGTTTTCCCAATTTCGAGCACGACATCAATCCGCTCGTTAAGCCGTTTAATCAGCTCCTCATCGAGAAGATCGATCTTTTTCCTTAGTTTTTCCAAACTCATTGCATTCCTCCTGCGTCAAAAATTCCTAGGCTTACGAGCCCTCACTCCAAACCAACCGCCTTACGAGCGGCGTGAAGGGTTTTCTGGGTTTCTGCTCGTGCCTTTTTGGCACCTTTACGCAGAACCTCCTCGACAAAATCCATGTTTTTTTCCAGTTCGCCGCGTTTCTCACGCATCGGAGCAAAATGCTCGTTGATTTTAGACAGCAGCTCTTTTTTTGCGGTTCCGTATCCAAAATTCCCGGCTCGGTATCGCATCGCGAGGTCAACCGCTTCCTCGTCGGTCGCGAACAAATTGTAGAGTGCAAAAACATTGCATGTGGTTGGATCTTTCGGATCCTCCAGTTCTTTGCAGTCCGTCACAACCTTCATAACTCGTTTCTTGAGCGGACCGGGCGCCCCAAAAATCTCCAACGTATTATCGTAGGATTTCGACATTTTTTGGCCATCGATTCCCGGCACAACAGCAACCGAATCGCGAATAGACGGCTTTGGAATTGTAAACACCTCGGCGTATTGATGGTTAAATTTCGTCGCGATATCGCGAGTCACCTCGACATGCTGTTTTTGATCGCGCCCGACCGGAACCACGGTAGATTGCACCGAAAGAATATCAGCGGCCATCAGCACCGGATAGGCAAACAATCCATGCGTTGCCGCAAGCCCCTTCGCGGTCTTATCCTTATAGGAATGGCAACGCTCCAAAAGCCCCATAGGCGTAATCACCGACAAAATCCACGCCAGCTCCTGAACCTCTGGGACATCGCTCTGACGATAAAACGCAGTTTTATCGGGATCGAGCCCGGCTGCGAGAAAGTCCAGAGCCACATCCATCGTCATTTGCCGAAGAGAATCCGCATCGCGAACGCTCGTCAAGGCATGATAATCCGCAATGAACAAAAACGCCTCACCCTGCTCCTGCAGTTCAATTGCGGGTTTCATCATCCCAAAATAATTACCGATATGCAGTTTGCCCGAAGGCTGTATTCCTGAAAGTATTCTCATTAAACCAATTCCCATTTAAAAATGAACGAGCGCGAATAAACGCACCGTAAAACAAAACACAAAATCTAATCATAAACACCGACGCATACAAGCACTAGGAAAGACCTACGGCTTTGCGGAGTTTATCAACCTCCCAGCGATCCAAATCTCGGTGTTCACCAGAGCGAAGTTTTTCGAGACGAAGCGGCCCCACCGATACGCGAGTCAGGCGCAACACCGTACATTTAAGCGCTTCCATCAAACGGCGAATATGCCGATTCCGACCCTCCCCCAAAGTCAGCGTATAACCATAGCGCCCTTCTAGGGAGCGGCGAAGTGGCTCCACCCGCAACGCAGCGAGCATCTCGCCACGGCAATTAATCCCTTGACGCATACGATTAATGTCGGACGTAGAAAGCTCACGATCGATCCAAACCTGATACTTTTTTTCGATATGATGGCGCGGATGCATCAGTCGATGAGCAAGATCGCCATCATTCATAACAAGCAAAAGCCCCTCACTCATCACATCAAGACGACCTACCGTATAAAGTCGACTAGAAGAAGGCGGAAGCATATCGAGAACAGTCTCGCGCCCCTGCGGATCATCAGAAGTGCAAATCACACCCGTTGGCTTATTGAGCATAAGCCAGATCTTTTCATCGAGAACAACCGATTCCCCTTTATAGGTAACGCGATTCTTGCTGGGCTCAATTTTCGTGCCCATTTCGGTAACAATATTTCCGTCAACGGCAACCAAGCCATCTTGGATTAATTTCTCAGCGGCGCGTCTCGACGCAACACCGCACTCGGCCAGGTATTTTTGAATACGAATCATAGCAATGCCCAAAACTCAATGTCAGATACAAAAAAAAGCCCCGCGAAGCGGGACTTGACTATAGATAGAAATCCGAGCTACTCGGGCTTTGTTTTTGGGAGACCAAAACCACGGTCGCCATCTTTCCATCTACCTTCTTCCTTCAATTGATCTACGCGCTCAAAACGTTTGAGAACGTTGCGTTCAACTTTAATTCTTGCTGCATTCTTTAAGCTTGGGTGCATCGTCATAGTACTTCTCCTAAAAACATTTTTGTTCGACTGCGCGGGAGAGATTACCCTTTCCGCCGTGATTGTCAAACCCACAAAAATGCTAATTTCAAACGGAGCTCGATTTACACAACTTTTGCGGACTAGAAATACGTCAACTTTTTGGTTTTCTTCCTCCAACATACAGGCTAAGCTGTGTTCTCGTTTTTTTAGTACAAAACCAAAAGGGGTTTTCTTATGGCCATGATGATTAGTAAATTTCACAAACTCATTCAATCCAAACTTGTTTGGTACATCCTGCTCGGCTTCATCGTCGTGGCATTCACATTTGTCGGCTTTTCTGGCTCGCGCCAAGAAAAGAAACGACCGTCCCAAAAAGTGGTCGGCGAGCTTTTTGGGAAAAAAGTAATGGCCCAAGAATACAGGCAGGCCTATCAAAACACCTACCTATGGTACGTTCTATCATCAGGAAACATGCCACAAATGACAGACGAAATGGCAGAGGCGCTCGATCATGAAGCATGGCAACGGCTAGTTTCAATTCGCAAAGCAAAGGCAGATCAAATCACAGTATCCGACGCCGAAATCGTGAAACAAATCCAAAGGTTAGCTGCATTTCAAGGAGAATCCGGCGGGTTTGATGTTCGAGCCTATAATCTCGTACTGAAACACCTACGCACCACATCGCAACAGATCGAAGCCATTCTTCGGGAGCAGATCCTTATACACAAACTAATGATCCGTCCGATACAGGCAGCATTAATTTCCCCGTCCGAATTAACCCAAGCATACTACCTCTACACCGACCGCTTTGTACTCAACTACGCACTACTCCCACGCGAACAAATCGCAAAAAACATCACCGTTTCGCGCGAAGAAGCAGAAATCCTTTTCAACGAAAACATCGAAGCCTTTCGGATGCCCTCTAAAGTACACGTATCGTATGTCGAATGGAAGATTAACGACTTTCTCGCCCAGGTAGAAGCCCCAGAAGGAGCCGCCCTTGAATTCTACAATAAAAACCTAGAAAACTATCGCATCGAAACAACCAACGAGTTCGAGATAGCCAGCTACAAACCCTTCGAAAACGTCGAAAAAGAGATCACCGACCAGATTTGCGAAACTCTCGCACGTCGTGCCGCCGCAGAAGAAGCCACCTCCCTAGTCGCAGCCATTGCTCCACAAGCCGAAGGCGCAACCTCCAACTTCGAAGGAGCCGCAGCAAAGGCCGGTCTAACCATCAAAACGCTACCCGCATTCGGGCAGACCGACACGCTACCCGCAATCGACGAAACCGCGCCATTTCGTCAAGCCGCATCTCGTTTACAAAACGACGCCTACAGTTCATTCAGCGACGCAGTTATCGGCAAAGATTCCGTATACGTTATCTCGTTAGAGAAGCGGTACCCATCATTTCTTCCAAGCTTTGGAGCCGTAGAAACCAGCGTAATGGAAGCAGCCCAGACCCACGCGATATCCGAAGCCGTCTCGGAGCGAGCAATCGAACTCCAAAAAACACTCACTGCGGCACTGAACGAAGGAAACACAATCCAAGACATCCTCAAACCATACAACCTCAACATAGAAACCACCGAAGAATTTGACATCACAACCGACCTAACCAACGACTACGCAAACATCCTCATACCCATTTGTTTGAATGCAAAACAAGGAGAACTTTGCGAGCTCGTACCCACAGAGGACGGCATCCTGATCACATATGTCGCTGAGCGCAAATCGATTGATGCGGAACTCGGGCTCCCATCCATTCGGCAAGAACTCATCGCGGGGCTTTCTCGGAACCTCACACAACAACTAACAACAGACTGGCAAGCATCCTTACTCAGCGAAGCCAACTTCAAAAACCTAATGACCGAAAAGTAATTCCGAGACATTAGGGGAGCGGAAATATTCGAAATATCATTTTCAACCCAGAAAACCCTTTATAAGCAATAATTCAACTGCGGCTTTTTTCGACAGAATGATGGTCGACAGACCTGAGCTATTGC
>JAOZMR010000009.1 GCA_029934215.1 Pontiellaceae bacterium
GCGGCGTTCCTGAAGAATTTAAGAAAACAATAGACGAAATGAACATCAAGCTGACCGCAGTTTAAAAAGGAAAAAATTATGGCAACAGAAGTACTTATGCCTCGGCAGGGACAGTCCGTTGAATCCTGCATCATTATTGGATGGAAAGTGAAGGAAGGCGACGCCGTTACTGAAGGTCAGTCGCTCTGCGAAGTGGAAACCGACAAAGCAACCTTCGAAGTGGAAGCGACCGCAACCGGAACGATGCTCGGGATTTTCTACGAAGATGACGACGACGTGCCCGTTTTGAATGTCATCGCCGCCATCGGCGAGCCGGGCGAGGATGTTTCCGGTCTCCGACCGGTTGAAGAAGAGGTCAGCAGTCAGACGTCAGAGGTCAGCACTCCGGTATCGACCGTGAAAGCTCCGACCTCTGATCTCCGATTTCCGACCTTTGGAACCTCCGAAGGAGTCTCGCCTCGGGCGCGAAATCTTGCGGCATCCAAAGGTTTGGATCCATCGACCCTCGCTGGCTCAGGTCCCGAGGGTCGGGTGATTGAGCGAGATGTGCTCGCCGCGTTGGCGAGTGGCGCACCGATTTCCCCCGCCGCGCAGGCGAAGATCGCCGCGATCGGTAGCGGAATTGGCGGACGCATTATGGCCGCCGACGTTCAAGCTCCTGTCGCCGCCGCGCCCGCCGCCCCGGCGATGCCGGAAGTCTCTTATAGTGAAGAGAGCATGGGTGCGCTGAAAGAAATCAAAGTGAAAGGCGTTCGCAAGCTGGTCGCCGAACGGATGCTCGGCTCGATGCAGACCACCGCGCAGCTCACAATGGATACCTCCGCTGATGCGCGTGCAATTCTCGCCGCTCGCAAACAGTTTAAAGCGTCCGAAGACAAGGCGGGCATCACGATTAACGACCTGATCCTCTATTCGGTTGCGCAAACGGTGGTCGAATTCCCCGATCTCAACGCGTACTGGCTCGGCGAAAAAATGGTGCAGTTCGAAAACGTGCATCTCGGCTTTGCGGTCGATACGCCGCGCGGACTGATGGTTCCGGTGATTCGTTTCGCGAACAAACTTTCGCTCGAAGAAATTTCAGCGGAAGCTAAGCGACTCGGAAAAGCTTGTGCCGAAGGCACGATCGATCCCGATGCTCTAAGCGGTGGAACCTTTACGGTCACCAACCTCGGAGCGGCGGGCATTGAAAGCTTCACGCCCGTGCTCAACGCACCGGAAGTCGGAATTCTCGGAATCTGCAACGTGCAGCTCAAGCCGATGATGGATAAAGAAGGCGGCGTGGAATTTATTCCGCACATGGGGCTTTCCATGACCTTCAACCACTGCGCCACCGACGGCGCGCCAGTGGGCGGGTTCTTGAAAGCGGTGCGCGAGCGAATTTCAACTATTGAAAAATAGGTCGAATAGGTCTTATTTGACCTATTCTCTTAAAATTGGAGAAAAACATGTTTGACTTAATAATTATTGGAGCCGGCCCGGGCGGCTATGAAATGGCGGAGCGGGCAGGGCATCGCGGACAGAATGTTCTGCTGATCGAAAAAGCAGATCTCGGCGGGGTTTGTCTGAACCACGGTTGCATCCCAACCAAGACGCTTTTGAATTCTGCCAAGCACTACGTCCACGCCAAAGAGGCATCAGCATTCGGTGTCACGACCGGAGAGGTTTCGATTGATCTCAAAAAGGTGATGGCGTGGAAGCAAGAAGTGATTCAAACGCTTCGCGCTGGAATCGCGGGTCTAATGAAAAAGAGCAAGGTCACCGTTCTGAAGGGTGAAGCCAAATTTATTGGCCCCGGAAAAGTCGAAGTGGATGGCGAAGTTCACGAGGGTAAAAACGTGGTCATCGCTACGGGCGGTTCGCCGTTCGTTCCGCCGATCCCCGGCGCGGATCAAGAGCACGTGATGACCAGCAAAGAAATTCTGAATCTCGAAGAGCTTCCAAAATCACTCGTTGTGATTGGCGGCGGTGTGATTGGGATCGAGTTCGCCAGCTTCTTTAGTAGTCTCGGCGTGAAAGTCGATATCATCGAAATGCTCGACGAAATTATTCCCTTTATGGATCGCGGGCAGGCCAAACGCTTCCGCGCCGCGCTCCGTGGAAAAGTCGATTTCAACCTCGGTTGCAAAGTGACCTCGATCGACGGCAACGATGTGAAATACACCGATCAAAAAGGCGCAGAGCAGTCGATCCATGCAGACATCGTTTTGATGTCTGTCGGACGCGTTCCAAACCTTGGAAACATGGGCTTCGAAGAGGCTCGCCTCGACTTCGATCGCAAAGGAATCAAAACCGACGATCAGATGCGCACCAATTTGCCGAACGTTTACGCCATTGGCGATGTGACGGGGAAATCTCAACTGGCTCACTCCGCCACGCGGATGGGTGAAGTTGCGCTCAACACGATTCTCGGCAAAGCGGATCGTTTCCGCACGAACGCCATTCCATGGGCGGTTTATTCCATGCCCGAAATCGCCGGATGCGGTCTGACCGAAAAACAGGCGAAAGAGGCTGGCTTTAACCCCGAATCGGCAACACTGCCTCTCATGATGAGCGGACGTTTTCTCGCCGAAAATGGAAAGAAAGGGCCGGGGCAAGTCACCGTCGTCAAAGATGCCAACACCGATGTGTTGCTCGGCGTTCATATGTTTGGAGGCTACAGCTCAGAAATCATCTGGGGCGTTGCCGCGATGATCGAAGCCGAGCTTCGCATTCAAGATATTCAAGAAATTGTTTTTCCGCATCCGACGGTCGGGGAAGTCATCCGCTCAACGATGTTTTCGTTCTGAACAAAAGAAAACCGAGTAAGGCAGTTTGTAAAAAAAGAATGATTTCGTCGCTGAAGAAAAGAGGTGTTTATGAATCTTGGACAATTAGAAAAAATTACTGAGTTGCGTGATGTTTGGAAAACAGAGGCGCAACATTTTACGCCGTGGCTGGCGGAAGAGGGGAATCTTGTTCAGTTGGGCAACACCATCGGTCTAGATTTGGAGCTTGAGGCGGTCGAAAAGGATGTCGGTCTGTTTCGTGCAGACATCCTCTGCAAGGAAACGGGAAGTAATTCATGGGTGTTGGTTGAAAATCAAGTGGAGCGAACAGACCACACGCACCTCGGTCAACTTCTCACGTATGCCGCAGGGTTGAACACGGTGACGATTGTTTGGATTGCTAAACGTTTTACGGATGAGCACCGAGCTGCTTTAGATTGGTTGAATGAGATCACGGGTGATGATGTTAGTTTTTTTGGTTTGGAAATTGAACTGTGGAGAATCGGCGATTCTCCGATTGCTCCTAAGTTCAATGTTGTGTCTAAGCCCAATGAATGGACGAAAGGCAAGGGTGGAACGACAAAGGTTGCAAAGGAAGTTGATTTAACTCCGGCAAAAAGGCTTCAGCTAGAGTATTGGGAGTGCTTTCGTGAGTATCTCTTGGAAAATAGTACAGTTCTGAAGGTTAAGCCAACTCCATGTTGTTGGATGAAGTTTGGGTTTGGAACCAAGAAGGCGCATGTTGCAGCACGGATTTATACGCAAGAATGTTTAATTGACGTCTGTTTGAAAGTTGACAATACCAAGGATCGTCTAGCGATCTTCAATTTGTTGAAGAAGGATCAGGTGACCATTGAGTCCGAGCTTGGTGGCTCTTTGGATTGGGAGGAAAATCCGGAGGAAACAAGAAGTGACATTATTCTGCGAAACCCCTTGTTAGATCCAAATAAGAAAAACTCTTGGTCGGAACAGCATCAATGGATGTTGGAAACGGTGGAGAAGTTTCGGGAAATTTTTGGGAGTCGAATCGGCTAAATGGACGTTGGCGATTGGGAGCCGGAAGACGAAGAGGAATAGGTGGAGGAGCCGTCTAATGTTACTGAATTCCGTAACATTGGAAATAAAGCAGATGCGTGTTTTAGCGGATGATATCGGACTGAAGAGTTTGAGCAGTTGTTGAGGTGAATAGATGAGTAAGACCATCCAAATGACAGTGTTGAAAGAGAGGGTGAGTGTTCAGCAGATTCGAGAGACGGATTATATTTCCATCACGGACATTGCTCGCTATCAGGAGCCGGGGCGAACCGATCATGTGATTCAAAACTGGATGAGGAACCGGAATACCATTGAGTTTCTTGGTATCTGGGAGCAGTTGAATAATCCAGATTTTAAACCCCTCGAATTCGAGGGGTTTAAAAATCGATCCGGTCTAAATAGTTTTGTGCTGACTCCGAAGCAGTGGATTGAGCAGACGGGTGCTATTGGTATTTTGTCAAAACGAGGGCGCTACGGCGGAACGTTCGCCCACAAGGATATTGCTTTTGAGTTTGTTTCGTGGGTTTCGGTTGAGTTTAAGCTCTATATGATTAAGGAGTTTCAGCGGCTCAAGGAGGATGAGCAGACGCAGTTGGGGTGGGATATTCGTCGTAATTTGGCGAAAATCAATTACCGTATCCATACCGATGCGGTGCAGACGCATTTGATTCCTGCGGAGTTGACCCCGCGTCAAATTGGGCAGGTTTATGCCAGTGAAGCGGATGTGCTGAATATGGCGTTGTTTGGAATGACGGCGCGGGTCTGGCGGGACGCCAATCCCGGAGAAAAGGGAAATGTTCGAGATCAAGCAAATGCCGCGCAGTTGGTTTGTCTTGCGAATTTGGAAAGCTTGAATGCCATGCTGATTAAGGAAGACGTTCCGCAGTCCGAGAGATTGAAAAAGCTGAATAGTGTCGCGATTGAGCAAATGCGTATTTTAGCGAATGATGTCGGATTGAAACGTTTGAAGGGCTAGTAGATTGCGGTGCAGAAGGAATAGATCGTGAAATTGGTGACGGTTTAGCAGGAGAAGAAAAAATGGATGTTTCAAGAATCAAGGCAACAAATTGGCGAAATTTTAGGAAGATTGACGTTGAGCTGAATGGGACAACGTATCTTCTGGGGGCGAACGGTTCTGGGAAGTCAAACTTTTTGGATATCTTTCGGTTTATACGGGATATCGTGAACCCAAAAGGCGGTGGGCTTCAATATGCCGTTGAGGAGCGCAAGGGGATGACAAAGCTCCGTTGTTTGGCGAGTCGGCAAGTTCCAGGGATTGATTTGGAAATCGAACTGAAAGAGAACGGAGAAGAGGTTCCAACGTGGAGGTATTGTCTCTCTTTTTCTGGAGAAAAAGGAGGGAAACGCAGAACGCTCATTCGGAAGGAAGAAGCCTATAAAAACGGGGAGCTAATTTTTTCGCGGCCTGATGATAAGGATAAAGATGATAAGGATCGTTTGGCTGAAACGTATCTTGAACAAACAAATGCAAATAAAGAGTTCCGCGAAATCTCGGCGTTTTTTCAGAAGACACTCTATTTGCATCTTATCCCGCAACTTTTGAAATATTCCGAAATGTTTGTTTCAAAACAGACTGAATCCGATCCGTTCGGACAAGGTTTTTTGAGCCAACTTGCGGATACGCCGGAAAAAACTAGGGTTTCGCGATTGGGTCGTATTGAAAAAATTCTAAAAAAAGCACTGCCGAAGTTTGAAGAATTACAGTTTGTGAAGGATAAACATGGGAATCCGCATTTGGAAATGCGGCATAAACACTGGCGACCCAATGCGGGAAGGCAACAGGAGGATCAGTTTTCGGACGGAACGCTTCGTTTGATTGCTCTGCTTTGGACGTTGATGAGTTCCAATAATCTGATTTTGCTCGAAGAACCGGAGCTTTCTCTTCACGAAAAACTGGTCGGAGAGATTCCGAAAATGCTCCAGAAGGCCAGACGCTCTACAGGAAAAGCAGGCGGGCAAATCTTCGTCAGTACGCATAGTAAGGCGTTATTGTCTGATCCGAGTATTTCAGGAACATTTCTTGTTTTGACTCCAACTGAATCTGGAGAATCGACACAGATAGAGCAACCGACAAAAGATGAGCTGAAAGCCATAGAACTAGGGATGTCTCCCGCCGATATTTTGCTTCCTAAAACGTCACCCATTCAGGGAGAACTGTTTTGATGGAAGAGGTTCAGATATTTGTAGCCTACGCCGAAGACGCGCTTTCCTGTGAGGTCATGAAACGACTCGTCGCCTTCAGAAACGAACGGACTGATTCGGGTGCCGTTTTAACGTTTAGAAAAGGATTTCCAGAGAACAAAAGAGGCTTTGGTGGTATAAAAAAACAGATTCCGGCGATGAAAAACATGGCTGACGCCGGGCTGTTGGTTTTTGTTTTGACGGATCTTGACCAGCGGGACTGTTCTCCGGAGTTGATAAGAGACTGGTTTAAACTGAATGACTCAAAACCCAATTTGCCCGAAGATTTTATTTTTAGGGTTGCTGAGAGGGAGACAGAAAGCTGGTTGATGGCGGATTATGAGTCATTATCAAAATTTCTTTCTATTCCGGTGGCGAACTTTCCGAAAGCCCCTGATGCAATTGAACGGCCCAAGCAGGAGCTTTTAAATATCCTTCGTCGAAAAGCTAAAAAACGCTGTTTCAAAGAGATGATTCCGGAACCCGGCGGGCATGTTGGGCCAGAGTATAATAATCAGATGTCTATTTTTGTTCGTAACCATTGGAACGTTGATCGGGCATCTGGTCGTTCAAACAGTCTGCAACGAGCACTCAACAAGTTGATACGTTTTGGAGGACATAATGGCTCTACACCCTAATTTCCCGCATTCCCCTCACGCGATTCTCGATCCAGAAGATTTTTTCAATTTTGTAACCAGTATTAAAACAGCAAAGCAGAATATGAACAGCACTTTGTAATTCGGAGTTTCTTGTTCGATATTCGATATTTAAAAAAGGAGTTAATTATGCCAAAGAATCAAGTTGTTTGTCCCAAAGAGACCCGTAAAGCGGGCGAGATTACCTTTCAGCCCATTCCGGTGATGCAGTACAAATCGGACTATAAAGCTGAAGTCGAAAAGTACGGTGTCGATCGTCTGAAAAAGATGTATTACGACATGCTCGTTATTCGTGAATTCGAAACGATGCTGAACCAAATCAAGGTGCAGGGTTCCTACGAAGGAATGGAATATAACCACCCCGGTCCGGCCCATCTTTCGATTGGTCAGGAAGCCGCCGCCGTTGGGCAGGCGGTTCACCTCACCACCGAAGATTACATCTTCGGTTCGCACCGCTCGCATGGTGAAATCCTCGCGAAATGTTTGTCAGCCGTTTCTAAGCTCGACGACGATCAGCTCACCAAAATCATGGAAGAGTTTTTTGATGGCGCGACGCTGAACGTGGTCAAGGATGGCTCGCACGAAACGGTCGAAGATCTCGCTGAGGACTTTGTTCTCTACGGAACGCTCGCCGAAGTTTTTGCTCGTCAAAATGGTTTCAATAAAGGACTCGGCGGCTCAATGCATGCCTTCTTTATTCCGTTTGGCTCCATGCCCAATAATGCACTTGTCGGTGGCTCCGGCGATGTGTCCGTCGGTGCGGCCATGTTCAAGCTGATCAACCGCAAACCCGGAATCGTCATCGCGAATATCGGCGATGCCTCCCTCGGTTGCGGCCCGGTTTGGGAAGGGTTCTGGGTTGCGGCGATGGATCAATATCGCGAGCTGTGGGACGATGAATTTGGTTCCCCACCTGTTTTGTTCAACATCATGAACAATCACTACGGAATGGGCGGACAGACCAAAGGCGAAACGATGGGCTACGATATGGTCGCTCGTATTGGCGCGGGGATCAACCCCGAACAGATGCACTCCGAGCGCGTCGATGGCTACAACCCGCTCGCCGTCGCTGATGCCACCGAGCGTCAGAAAGAAAAATTGCTAGCGGGCAAAGGCCCTGCGCTTCTCGATGTGGTGACCTACCGTATTTCCGGTCACTCCCCGTCCGACGCCTCTTCGTATCGCTCGAAAGAAGAAGTGGAGAGCTGGGAAAACGCAGACTGCATCAAGGAATTCGGCGAATACCTCATTAGCAACGGCGCGATGACTCAGGACGATGCGGACGCACTGAAAGCCAAGGTTGTGGCGAAGGTGTGCAAAGCGATGAAGCTTTCGATCGACGAATCGGTTTCGGCGTACTCCGACATCAATCTGATCGAAGACGTGATGTTCTCCAACGGCAAGGTCGAAAAGTTTGATGACCGCGAGCCGGAAGTTCTGGAAAAACTCGAAGACAACGCCCGCGTTCAAAAACTGAAACGCAAACAGCGCTACGCTTTCGATGAAAATGGAAAAGCTTATTCCGCCAACAAGCTCTACACCTATCGCGATGGAATCTTTGAAGCGATGGCTCACCGCTTCTACACCGACCCAACGATGATTGCGTACGGCGAAGAAAATCGCGACTGGGGTGGGGCGTTTGCCTGTTATAACGGACTCACCGAAGCCATTCCGTACCATCGCTTGTTCAACTCGCCCATCTCCGAAGGCGCGATTGTTGGAACGGCATGCGGATATGCACTCAGCGGCGGACGCGTCTGCGTCGAGCTGATGTACTGCGACTTTATGGGCCGTGCCGGTGACGAAATTTTCAACCAGATTTCCAAATGGCAATCCATGTCCGCTGGTATTCTGAAAATGCCACTGGTTCTCCGCGTTTCTGTCGGAAACAAATATGGCGCGCAGCATTCGCAGGACTGGGCCGCAATGGTCGCTCACATTCCGGGGCTGAAAGTCTATTACCCCGCCACAACCTGCGACGCAAAAGGGATGCTCAATCTCGCGCTGGCAGGAACCGATCCCGTCATCTTCTTCGAATCGCAGAAAACCTACGGAGTGGGCGAACTGTTCGAAAAAGACGGTGTGCCGGAAGGGTACTACGAAACCGAAGAGGGCGAACCTGCCGTTCGCGTTGAAGGAACCGATCTCACGCTCATTACGCTCGGCCCAGTTCTCTACAGCGGCATGAAAGTCGTTGATGAAATGAAAGCCAAATACGGCATGAACGTCGAACTGATCGACCTACGTTTCGTCAACCCGCTCAACTACGACAAAATCGTCGAGTCCGTCAAAAAGACCGGACGTGTCGTACTCGCATCTGACTCCGTTGAACGCGGAAGCGCGCTCCACAACATTGCCGCCAATATCACGACGCTTTGCTTCGACCAGCTCGACGCGCCGCCCGTGGTCATCGGTGCGAAAAATTGGATCTCGCCCGCCGCCGAAATGGAAACCGATTACTTCCCGCAACCGGAATGGATCATCGATGCAATCCACGAGCGCATTCTTCCGCTGCCGGGACACGTGCCGACGCACAATTACACCACCGGTGAAATGCTCCGCATTGCACGTAAAGGCGTGTAGGGGCGACATGGATGTCGCCCGAACGGGAGGAAATATCATGAAAGAAATTAACAACCACGTCCACTCGACTTACTCATTCAGCCCCTACGCTCCAGCGGATATTCCCGCCAAGGCGCAAGAGGCTGGGCTGGGAACGGTCGGGATTATGGATCACGATTCCGTCTCCGGATGCGCCGAGTTTCTCGACGCCGCCAAGAAAATTGGAATGGCGGCGACCGCCGGCTGCGAGATTCGGGTCAATATGACCGGCACGATTGTTGAAGGCCGCAAAATCAACAATCCGGATGAGCCGAATGTCGCGTACATCGCGTTTCACGGGATTCCGCGAAGTCAGTTTGGAGCCGTGACTGAGTTTTTGAAACCGATTCACGACGCACGCATTGCGCGTGACCGCAAAGAGGTTGAAAAGCTCAACGCCGTGCTCGCCGAGCGCGGCGCACCGACGCTCGATTTCGATGCGGACGTGCTGGCCATCTCCGAGGCGGCGAATGGCGGATCGGTTACGGAGCGTCATATTTTGTACGCACTGTCGCTCAAGCTGATTGCGGCGTACGGAAAGGGCGAGGGCGTTGTTTCGTTTGTGGAGCAGAAAATGGGGATTCCAATGGTTGGAAAACTCAAAGAAATGCTGCTCGATCTGGATAACCCGCACTACGCCTACGACCTGCTCGGAGTCTTCAAAGCGTCGCTCGTTCCGAAGTTTTTCATTCTGTCTGGCGAAGAGGAGTGCATCAACGTTCAGACCGCAGTGGACTTCGCGAACTCCATCGGTGCCATTCCGGTGTTCGCTTATCTCGGCGATGTTGGCGAATCACCGACCGGCGACAAAAAAGCCGAAAAGTTTGAAGATGACTATCTCGACGAACTGATTCCTGAATTGAAGCGGATTGGATTTAAAGCGATTACCTACATGCCACCGCGCAACACCAAAGAGCAGTTGCTTCGGTTGCAGAAGTTGTGTCGCGATAACGAGCTGATGGAAATCAGCGGCGTGGACATCAATAGCTCGCGCCAGAGTTTCAACTGTCCGATTTTGCTCGAGCCGGAGTTTTGTCATTTGGCGGATGCGGCGTACGCGCTCATTGCACACGAAAAGCTGGCATCCGAAGTTCCAAACCTTGGAATGTTTCATCCAGAAAACCCCAGGAGTTTCCAAACCTTGGAAGAACGAATCGAATTTTATTCAGACATTGGAAAACGCATGGACCACACCCAGCCTGAAAAGGGAGTTGAACTAATATGAAAGCACTAGAAATTGCTCCGCTGTTGCGCGGACTTACATTTGATGGAGAGAAGGGCGATATCGTCGTCTTTAAGGAAACGATCGAAAACGCAGATCTCACCTGCACTGCAGAGGAACTCGACGCCAAGTATCAAATCGGCGTGCGCTCGGTGAGCGTTGACGGTGTCGGCGGGTTTTTGCTCGGCGAAGATTATGACGATGCGGTCAATGGAACGTCCAATGTTCGGAAGATTTACGGCCGCGCTGCGGTTGCGAATAATAAAGTGTGCGTCGTGACCGGCGGTGCGCAGGGCTTCGGCGAGGGAATCGTTCGTGAGTTGGTTAAAAACGGCGCGATCGTTTTTATCGCCGACATGAACGTGGATGGCGCGAAGAAGCTGGCCGGTGAGCTGAATAAACAGGCTGGGCGCACGGTTGCTTTTGGCGTGGCAGTGAACGTCACCGACGAGGAATCCGTGAAGGCGATGATGGACGAGATCGTTCTGACCGTTGGCGGAATCGATCTGTTTGTCAGTAATGCGGGCGTGCTCAAAGCGGGCAGTGTGAAAGAGATGACTCTGAAGGATTTTGAGTTTGTCACCGATGTGAATTACATCGGGTTTTTCCTTTGCACCAAACATGTCGCTCCGGTGATGGAGTTGATGAATAAGCCGAGCGGAAAGTATTTCACGGATATTGTGACGATCAGCTCGAAGTCGGCGCTGGAAGGTTCCAATAAGAATGCCGCTTATGCGGGTTCAAAGTTTGGTTCCGTCGGTCTCGTTCAAAGTTTTGCCAAAGAACTCGTTGCAGATAATACGAAGGTGAACACGGTTTGCCCGGGTAATTTTTTCGATGGACCGCTTTGGAGCGATCCAGAACGCGGACTGTTTGTGCAATACCTCAACACGGGGAAAGTGCCGGGCGCGAAGACGCTTGACGATGTGCGTTCGTTTTATGAAGCGCAAGTCCCGATGAATCGCGGATGTGATGGCGAAGACGTCACCAAAGCCATTCTCTATTCGGTGGAGCAGAAATATGAAACAGGTCAGGCGATTCCCGTGACCGGTGGACAGGTGATGCTCAACTAGAAATTTGAAACCTGAAACCTGAAATTTTTAAAAAGGAAAACTATGAAAACAAAAGCAGTACGACTCTATGGCGAAAACGATTTGCGACTGGAAGAGTTTGAACTTCCAGCCATCAAGGAAACAGAGATTTTAGCGAAGATTGTCTCTGACTCCCTTTGCATGTCCTCTTATAAGGCGGCCACGCAGGGCATCAAACACAAACGCGTTCCGAACAATGTCGCGGAGGAACCGATCATCATCGGTCACGAATTCTGTGGCGAGATTGTTGAAGTGGGAGCGAAGTGGGCGGATCAATTTAAGGAGGGACAGAAATTTTCCATTCAGCCCGCGCTGGTGGATGAAAACGGTCCCGTCGGTGTTTTGTCGGCGCCTGGTTATTCTTATCAGTATGTGGGCGGAAACGCGCAACATATCGTCATTCCTGAAGAGGTGATGACCAATAATTGTCTGCTTCCGTTTGACGGCGACGCATTTTATCTCGGCTCGCTGGCTGAGCCGATGTCCTGCATTGTTGGCGGATACCACGCCAACTATCACACCACGCCCGGCTCCTATGTTCACGATATGGAAATCGTCGAAGGCGGATCGGTAGCGGTTCTCGCAGGTGTTGGTCCGATGGGACTTGGCGCCATCGATTACGCGATTCATTGCGACCGCAAACCAGCGTTGCTTGTTGTCACCGACATCGACACCGCTCGCCTCGAACGCGCGGCCTCGATCTTCACCGTTGAAGAAGCCAAAGCCAACGGCGTCGAACTCATCTACGTCAACACCGCCGAAGAGGGCAAAGGCGTTGACTATTTGAAATCGCTCACGCCGAATGGCGACGGTTTCAACGATGTTTTCGTTTACGCACCGGTCAAACCCGTAGTGGAGCAGGGCGATGCCATTCTCGCCTTCGACGGCTGCCTCAACTTCTTCGCCGGCCCGAGCAACGCCGAATTTAAAGCAGACTTCAATTTCTACAACGTCCATTATGCCGCGACTCACGTCGTCGGCACCAGCGGCGGAAACACCGACGACATGCTCGAATCGCTCAAAATGATGGAAGCGGGAATGTTGAATCCGTCCACCATGATCACGCACGTCGGCGGACTCGATGCCGCGGCGGAAACCACGCTCAACCTGCCGAACATTCCCGGCGGAAAGAAATTGGTTTACACCGGAATCGCCATGCCGCTCACCGCGCTCGACGATCTGAAAGATGCCGATTGTTCGATCTGCAAAGAACTGGCAAAAATCGTTGAAGCGAATAACGGACTCTGGAGTCCAGAGGCAGAGAAATATCTCCTTGAAAACGCTCCAGCCATCTAAGCCAGCAATCTGATCCATTTCTCTCTTTCAATATCCCATACGGACTTCCAATGGTTGGAAGAGAGAGATGGCATTTCCGATTGAAAGAAAATGGTTACAACCCTTGCAATCAGAGAGCCGTTTAGCATAATCAGAGACCTTATGAGAAAAAACCATTTTAGCCAAATCAGTAACGGCATCAACCTTGAGGAGTTTATTAAAGTGATCAAAAAAAGACATGACGGACGGGCACCCGATGAATTGCGCCCTGTGAAGTTTACCCCAGATTTTACCATCAATGCTAAAGCTTCAGTGCTTGTTGAGATGGGTAATACAAAAGTGATTTGTGCGGTTAGCGTGGATGAAAGTGTTCCTCCGTGGATGCGGCGCGATAAGGTTCCAGGCGGATGGCTTACCTGTGAATACGGGATGCTACCGAGTGCCACGTCTGATCGTTTCCGCCGTGAAACGGGGCGAGTTAGCGGGCGTACGATGGAGATTCAGCGATTGATTGGGCGTGCGTTGCGTGCTGTGGTCGATTTGAAAAAACTCGGGAAACGTCAGCTCACGATCGATTGCGATGTCATACAGGCGGACGGCGGAACTCGCACGGCGTCGATCACTGGAGCGTATGTTGCCTTGCGTATGGCTGTGGATCGTTTGATGGAGTCTGGGTTGCTTAAAGAGGATCCTATTAAAGAGGCGATTGCAGCGATTAGCGTGGGTATTTATGAGGGAACCCCGGTTCTCGATCTCAATTATGTTGAAGATTCCGATGCTGAGGTTGATATGAATGTTGTTATGACTGCCTCTGGCCGTATGGTTGAAGTGCAGGGGACTGCCGAGGCTGAACCCTTCACAAAAGAGGAGATGGCGCAAATGATGGAGCTCGCAGAGAAGGGGATCAACGAGCTGTTTGAGAAGCAAAAGGGCTAAAAAGGGTTGTGGAGTGGTTTTGCCACTCCGCGATTTAAATCGCCAGCAACCCAGTTAGTTGGAGGATAAAGAGAATCGTGCAAACTGCGCACAGTCCCATTGAACAAATCGGCAATGGGCTTTGGTCCTCTTTTCGACGCAGTATTTTTAGCCACGTCGCCAGAGCGGCGAGCAAAAAGGTGAAAAAAAGCACACCCAGAAAGGCGACTTGATTTTTACCGGAATCCGGCGCACGCGAACCTGCTGGGCCAACCAGCGGCAAAAGCATGCATGTGAAAAAGAAAAGAAGGCCTGACATCACGGTCAGAACGCTTCCAGCGGTCGACGTTTGGAAATATTTTAGTAGGGACTTATTCATAGCGGTCTTTTATAGTTCCAATCGTTGGAAAAATACAGACTGTTTTTTCCAATGATTGGAAAAAAATAATTATGAACGAAAAATGGATTACAGTAACGGGCGCTCGTGAGCACAATCTCAAGAATGTGAATGTGCGGATTCCGCGCAATAAACTGACGGTTATCACGGGTCTGAGCGGGTCGGGGAAGTCGTCGCTCGCATTCGATACTTTGTATGCTGAGGGTCAGCGCAAGTACGTGGAAAGTCTCTCGGCGTATGCCCGTCAATTTCTAGATCAAATGCAAAAGCCGGATGTCGATACCATCGAAGGGCTTTCGCCTGCGATATCGATTGAGCAGCGCACTGCGGGTTCAAACCCGCGCTCTATCGTCGCCACGACCACTGAGATTCATGATTATCTCCGCTTGCTTTTTCCAAGCATTGGACGTGTTCACTGCCCCAAGTGCGGGAAGCCAATCCAGCAGCAGAGCGCGGAAAATATTGTTGAGCAACTGCTCGAAATTCCGCACAAAACGAAGGTGATGATTCTCGCCCCGTTGGTGCGCGGACGCAAGGGGCGTCATGAAGAAGTTTTTGCATCCATTCAGCGGCAGGGGTTTGTGCGCGTCCGAGTGAACGGGGAGCTTCATGAGCTCGACGCTCTGCCCAAACTCGATAAAAACAAAAAGCACACCATCGAGGCCGTCATTGATCGGCTCGTCATCGCCCCCGATGCCCGAAGTCGCATCAACGATTCTGTCGAGCTCGCGCTCAGCACCGGCGAAGGGTTGCTCATTGCGATGGTTCAAAACGGCGACGACTGGGAGGACCGGCTTTTCTCCGAAAAGAACGCCTGCCTTGACTGCTCCATTAGTTTTGAAACGCTCACGCCGAAACATTTCTCGTTCAATAGCCCGTACGGCGCGTGTCCCACCTGTCACGGTCTCGGCAATCGGCTCACCTTCGACGAGGCTTTACTCGTCCCCGATGAAACCCTCTCCTTGGAGAAGTGCGTCCATCCCTGGCGGCGCGGCGGACGGCGGTTGATTCTCTACTACAAGAAACTGCTTCGCGTCCTCGCCGAGCACTACGGCGTCGACCTCGATACTCCCTTCAACGAGCTCCCAGCCGCATTCAAAAAAGTGCTTTTCTACGGATCGGGCGACGAGGAAATTACCTATTTTATGCGTCGTCACAAAATCACCAAACCCTTCGAAGGCGTCATTCCTAGCCTCCAGCGGCGCTACACGGAAAGCGATAGCGAGTATACACAAACCCGTCTCCGTACCTATATGGAACGGCAGAAATGTACCGATTGCAACGGCGCGCGCCTACGCCCCGAAAGCCTTGCTTGCACTGTTTGCGGAAAAAACATTTACGAAATCTGCACTCTTTCCATCGAAAAGGCGCAGACATTTTTCCAAACCTTGGAACCGCTAACCGCCAATGAAATGCAGATCGCTCGCGATATTTTAAAAGAAATTCGTACCCGCCTTTCTTTTATGATGAATGTCGGGCTCGACTATCTTACGCTCGACCGGGAAAGCGGTACGCTCTCCGGCGGCGAAGCCCAGCGCATCCGGCTCGCCACGCAAATCGGCGCGGGTCTCGTCGGCGTCCTCTACGTCCTCGATGAACCGAGCATCGGCTTGCATCAGCGCGATAACGATCGCCTGCTCACCACGCTCAAGGAGCTGCGCGACGGCGGAAACACTGTCGTTGTCGTCGAGCACGACGAACAGACCATCCGTGAGGCCGATTATGTGATCGATCTCGGCCCCGGCGCAGGCGTCCACGGCGGCGAAATCGTTTTCGCCGGAACCCCAAAACAATTGCTGAAATCCAAAAATTCGCTCACAGCGAAATATCTTCGCCGCGAGATTGAGATCGAAATTCCTGCGAAACGAACGAATGCCGAAAACGGCTTCATCGAGATACGCGGGGCGACGGAAAACAATCTGAAGCGCGTGAACGCGAAAATTCCTCTCGGTCTTCTCACCTGCGTCACCGGAGTTTCTGGTTCTGGGAAAAGCACGCTCACCGACACTATTTTGCGCCGGGCCCTATTTCGTCATTTCTACGGCTCCAAAGAATGCCCAGGGAAACACAAGGAGATTTTGGGCATTGAGCAGATCGATAAGATTATTGTAATCGATCAATCGCCGATCGGACGCACGCCGCGAAGCAATCCCGTCACCTACACTGGCGCATTTTCGATCATCCGCGATCTCTTTGCAAAATTGCCCGCCTCCAACGTGCGCGGCTACGGACCCGGTCGCTTTAGTTTTAATGTGAAAGGCGGACGCTGTGAGCACTGTAAAGGGGACGGACTCCTTAAGATCGAGATGCATTTTTTGCCCGACGTCTACGTCACCTGCCCGCAATGCCTCGGTAAACGCTACAACCATGAAACGCTCGAAGTGCATTACGCCGGAAAAAACATCGCCGAGGTTTTGGAAATGACTATCACTGAAGCGTGCGAGTTTTTCAGCGCCATCCTCGGGGTGGAACGAAGACTCCGCACGCTTCGCGAAGTCGGGCTCGGTTATCTTTGTCTCGGACAATCGGCAACCACGCTTTCGGGCGGCGAGGCCCAGCGCATTAAACTCGCCTCCGAACTCAGTAAAAAAGCGACCGGAAAAACGCTATACATTCTTGACGAACCTACCACGGGGCTCCACTTTGCCGATGTTCACAAACTTATCCAAGTATTGGAAACGTTGCGCGACGGAGGAAATACCGTGCTTGTTATTGAGCATAATCTCGATGTCATTAAACGCGCTGACCATTTAATTGACCTTGGACCCGGCGGCGGCGACCGCGGCGGGAAAATCATCGTGACAGGAACTCCCGAGAAAGTCGCACGAACCGAAAAATCCCATACTGGAAAATATCTGGCGGAGATGCTGTAAACTGATAGAGTTCATGTTTTAAAAAAACAGGAGATAAAAATGAAATCAATCGTACTTCAAGAATTCCGCCATCACGGACCTTTTACACTGCTCGGGGCCATTGTCGGCGTAGGAATTGTGGTTCTCCTTCGTCTCTGGATGCCAGCATTTCTATCCACCGACCGCGCTGCGGATCTCTTTGAGTTCACGCATCCACTTCATGTTGTGCTAAGCGCAATGGTGACCGCCGCGATATTTCAAAACTATCGCGCACGCCCTAAGCGCACCTGGGCCGGCGTGTTGTCTGTGATCGCCGTCGGCTACATTGGTTCCATTGGGATTGCGACGCTGAGCGACTGTCTAATCCCGTACTGGGCAGAACGCCTTCTTGGAATGGAGCACGCGCATGCGCACATCGGGATTCTGGAGATGCCGCTGATCATCAATTTCGCCGCGCTCTTCGGAATTGGATTCGCCTATTGGACTCCGAAGACCCATTTTCCTCACACTGGGCATGTATTGCTCAGCATGGCAGCATCGCTTTTCCACATCCTGCGTGCGCAATCCGGCACATTTAGCGTTCTCGAAAGCATTAGCATCGCTCTTTTCCTTTTCATTGCCGTCTGGATTCCCTGCTGCCTAAGCGATATCGTCTTCCCGCTCCTCTTTATCAAAAAACCCGATCTGTCGTAGAAACTCTGAAAGGAAAAATCATCATGAAAAAAACTCTAATTTTTATAGTTTACGCACTCCTGGCACTTTCCCCAGTGATGGGTGAAGAAACCAAGGAGAAAGGGGTCGAGCAGGAGCGTGTAGAACAAAGCGGAGTGAGCGTTGTGGGAAACACCAACCTCATAAAAGAGATATTTAAAGAAGGCTGCAAGAATCAAGTTGAAACTGAGACCACATCGTTTTCCACGAAAGACGGCATTGCAGCATTGATCCTCTTCGCGTTTCCACTTCTATTCAGTCTCTTCATGCTCGTGACCATGTGGCGCATTTTTACACGAGCAAACCAACCGGGATGGGGTTCTCTAATTCCAATCTACAACACATATTTACTTGTGAAAATCGCCAACAAACCCGGTTGGTGGCTGATTTTATTAATGATTCCGGTCGTGAATGTCATCCTATCAGCCCTCATTCTCGCAGGAATTTCTACGACTTTTGGTAAAGGTCTCGGTTTCACGATTGGGCTTATTCTTCTTCCTTTTATTTTTTATCCGATTCTAGCGTTTGAAAAAACGAGCGATCCGAAGAACGGGTCATCCAAAAAAATAGTTCTAAGCATCCTTCTTGTTTTCCTCATCGCAACGGGCGCGATACTTTATGCATCCTATTTCCTCGTTATGGAAAAACTAAGCACCGCACAAACAAGCCATTCCGAGCAAATCAACACACGCTTTATCCGCACGAAAAAACAAACCTTCTGCCTGCATGGCACAAAGACAGGCGGAACTCCCCGAGCAATGATCAATAGCAAAATCTATCAAGTCGGGGACGAAATCGACGGTTTACGCGTACTCAGCATCGAGGCATCGAACGCAGTTCTTGAATACAACGGCGAACAGCACACAATAAATGTCGGTCAAACCGTCACATTTTAATAGAAAACAGGAAAACTGTATGAGCGAAACAACTAATTTTATACACGAGATCATCGACGGCGACCTCGCCTCTGGAAAACGCACCGAAATCGTCACCCGTTTTCCGCCGGAACCGAACGGTTATCTGCACATTGGCCACGCCAAGGCCATCTGTCTCGATTTCGGAACAGCGATGAAATATCACGGTAAATGCCATCTGCGCTTCGACGACACCAACCCGACCGCCGAAGACGTGGAATACGTAGACGCCATCAAGGACGATGTGCGCTGGCTCGGCTTCGACTGGGGCGAAAATCTCTTTTGGGCCTCCTCCTATTTCGACAAAATGTACGACTACGCCATTGACCTCATCAAACTCGGTAAAGCCTACGTCTGCGACCTCAGCGTTGAGGACTTCAAAGCATACCGAGGCGTGCCGACCGAGCCGGGTAAAGAACCTGCAGGACGGCAACGCACCGTCGAAGAAAATCTTGAGCTCTTCGCGCAGATGAAATCCGGCGATTTCGAGGACGGCGCATATGTTCTGCGAGCCCGCATCGACATGACTTCCCCCAACCTGCACCTGCGCGACCCGGCGATCTACCGCATCAAACACGCCGAACACCACACCACCGGCAACACCTGGTGCATCTATCCAATGTACGACTTCGCCCACTGCATCGAAGACTCCATCGAAGGCATCACCCACTCGCTGTGCACCCTCGAATTCGAAGTTCACCGACCGCTCTACAACTGGATCCTCGAAACCCTCGGCGCCACCCAGCCGCAGCAGATTGAATTCGCCCGCCTTAACCTCACCTACACCGTAATGAGCAAGCGAAAGCTTCTCGAACTCGTGAACGAAAAACTCGTCAACGGCTGGGACGATCCTCGCCTGCCGACGCTCTGCGGGATGCGCCGCCGAGGCTACCCCGCCGAATCGATCCGCAACTTCTGCGCCGAGATCGGTGTCACCAAAACCGAAAGCGTCAGCGATGTCGCCTTGCTCGAACACCACGTCCGCGACATCCTCAACGAAAACGCGCCGCGCCGCATGGCCGTGCTCGACCCACTCAAAGTCGTCATCACCAACTACGACGAAAACCTCGTCGAAACCTTCGAACTGCCAAACCATCCGCAGAAAGAGGAAATGGGCACCCGCACCGTTCCCTTTACCCGCGAAATTTTCATTGAACGCGACGACTACCTCGAGGACGCGAATCGCAAATACAAACGCTTCACCATCGGGCGCGAAGTCCGCCTGCGCGGCGTATACCTCGCCACCTGCAACGAAGCGATCAAAGACGCCGCCGGCAACATTATTGAACTCCACTGCACCATCGATCCCGAAAGCAAAGGCGGTTCCGCGCCTGACGGACGGAAAGTCAAAGGTACCATCCATTGGGTATCCGCCAGCGAAGGCGTGGAGGCCAGCGTGAATCTCTACGACCGGCTCTTCAAAGAGGAAAACCCAGCAGCCGAAGACGGCGACTACAAAGAGCTGCTCAATCCGGAATCGCTCAAAACCATCAACGGGATCGTGGAACCCGCAGCGATTGCCGGCGCCGGAACCACCTACCAATTCGAGCGCATCGGATATTTCTGCACAGATAAGAATACGACTCCTGAGACCCCGATTCTCAACCGAACCGCCGGACTCCGTGATTCTTGGAAGGGATAGAAGTTCGATTTTCGATTCTTTTGGTGAAGATGTGTGTTTGGAGGATGGTATGGGTGCTGTTGGCTTTTCGGGGATTCGGGATAATCACAATCGGGGGAATGTTGGGGAGTTTCTTCGCGGAAAAATCCAGTCGGATTCCAAACTCTCGTTTGTTTCTGCCTATTTTACGATCTATGCCCATCACGCTCTAAAAGAGGAACTTGGCTCAATTGATCACCTTCGTTTTTTGTTTGGTGAGCCTCGGTTTATCCAGTCGCTTGATCCGGAAAAGACGGATAAAAAAGCGTTCGATATTGAAGACTCTCAGCTGCAACTCAAAAACCGTTTGGAGCAGAAGCGGATTGCAAGGGAGTGCGCGGAGTGGATTCAGGAAAAGGTGGATATTCGTTCGGTGAAGTATCCCGGGTTTTTGCACGGCAAGATGTATCACATAGAAAACGGGGGTGTGCAGGAGGCGTTGCTGGGTAGTTCTAATTTTACCGTGGGCGGGTTGGGTCTCGGGAACGGGCACCGGAACAATATTGAGCTGAATCTTGAGGTGAATGATAACCGCGACCGCAAAGACCTGCTCGCTTGGTTCGATGAGATTTGGGACGACGCTTCCGTTGTGGCGGATGTGAAGGATGAGGTGCTTTCCTATCTCGATGAGCTTTACGCCAATCATTCGCCAGAGTTTGTCTATTTCAAGACGCTGTATCACTTGTTTGAGGGCTATCTCAAAGAGGCGGAGCAGGGCGGTTTGTTGGATGAAAAGACGGGCTTCTTTGAAACGGATGTTTGGGAAATGCTCTATTCATTTCAAAAGGATGGAGTTAAAGGGGCGATTAACAAAATCCTAAAACACAACGGTTGCATTATTGCGGACAGCGTTGGGTTGGGGAAAACGTTTGAGGCGTTAGCGGTCATTAAATATTTCGAATTGCTAAATTGTCGAGTGTTGGTGCTTTGCCCGAAGAAGTTGGAGGATAACTGGCAGGTGTTCCGCGAGAACGATACTCGCAACCCGCTTCTGAAAGATCGTTTCGCGTTCACGGTGATGGCGCATACCGATTTGGGGCTGGAAAAACATGATACGCATAATTGGGGGAATTATGATCTGATCGTGATCGATGAGTCGCATAATTTCCGCAACAACACGAAGGGGAAGGAAAAAGAGGATGGAACCCGCCGCCGCTCGCGCTACGAAATTTTGATGGAGGATGTTCTTCAAAATGGAGTGAATACGAAGGTGCTACTTCTTTCCGCCACGCCGGTGAACAACAATCTCAAGGATTTGCGAAACCAGATGTTGTTGATTACGCAAGGTAAAGATGGTGCGTTTTATGAGTCGCTGGATTTGTTCAGTATCGCACAGGTGATGAAAAACGCGCAGACCCACTTCACTCATTGGGCTGACCCCAAAAAGAATCCCGAGCGCAAAGCTATCAGCTTGCTGGATGCGCTGGATTCGGGCTTTTTCAAATTGCTCGATGAATTGACGATTGCCCGCTCCCGAAAACACATCATCAGCTATTACGGAACGGAAGGGATGGGCGAGTTTCCAAAACGACTAAAACCGATGGCTCGTTCTACGGTGACCGATTTGAAGGGATATTTCCCCACGTACGATGATCTCAATGACGCGATTGCTGGCTATAAACTCACCATCTTTAATCCGTCTGCGTATATTGAGGATGCGCACGTAAACACCTATGTGAAGCAGGGGCAGCTGGCGTTGTTGAACGATCAGAAAAAGCGCGAATCGTATTTGATTGGAATGATGCGGGTGAACTATCTGAAACGGCTCGAAAGTTCCGTGCATAGTTTTGGGGTCTCCATTGATCGCACCATCCAAAAAATTGATGCGCTACTGGAGAAGATCGATCATTTTGAGGGCAACCTCGATGAATACACGCAGCAGGACATGTTTGATCAATTGGAAGATGATGAGCTGACCGCGTTGCTGGAAAAGCTGCAAGTGGGCAAAAAACTTCCAATTCGGTTGGAACACATGAAGCGCAAGGAGTGGAAAAAGGATCTAAAAAAAGACCGAGCGCAGTTGATTGCGATTCATGAAAAAGCGGCGGCGGTCACGCCGGATCGCGATGCCAAGTTGCAGGAGCTGAAAAAACTAATTTCGGACAAAGTGCGCAATCCGATCAACGATGAAAATCGCAAGGTGCTTGTCTTCACGGCGTTTTCGGATACGGCGGAATATTTGTATCAACAAGTGAAGAATTGGGTGCGTGCTGAATTCGGGCTACACATTGCATTGGTTTCCGGTTCGGGAAACAACCGCACCACCTTTAATCCGTCGGGCTTTACGAAACAGACTGACTTCCTCTCCATTCTCACAAACTTCTCACCCCGCTCCAAAAGCCGGGGAAAAATGTCGAGCATGCCGCAAAACGATGAGATTGATATTCTGATTGCAACCGATTGTATTTCCGAGGGGCAGAACCTTCAGGATTGCGATTATCTCATCAACTACGATATTCACTGGAATCCCGTCCGCATCATTCAGCGGTTTGGGCGAATTGACCGTTTGGGAAGCACCAACAAACAGATTCAGCTCGTCAACTTCTGGCCGACGGATGACCTGAATAAATATATCAACCTGAAAGACCGGGTTGAATCTCGCATGGCACTAGTGCCGCGACCCATTGAAAACGCTATGCTCTGGGGCAATTCATCATTATCA